>DAIDJH010000255.1 GCA_027451425.1 Bdellovibrionales bacterium
TTGGCCGCGCAGATGGCGCGATGTGGTCTACCGATTTGCACCGCCCCCAACTCGCATCTGCCTTTTTTTAGCAATATGATCGTGGCATTGGGAGACTCCCAAAGTGTAGACGCAAATTTGAGCACATTCGCCGCCCATTTGCGCTCGCTTGAACGCGCTGCCAAAGCTCGCGACCCACACTCGCTTATTTTGATCGATGAGATTTGTGGGTCAACAGACCCCGAAGAAGGTGCTGCACTCGCACGCAGTTTTATCGAAACCTACAAAGAAAATGGGGTCTTCGCTGTGGTCACATCTCACCTGGGCGCCCTCAAGCGCGGGTGGGATTCCGACTCGTGCGTGGTCAATGGCAGCCTCGAATTCAACAAAAACAGTGGGCCAACCTATCGTTTTATTCTTGGAGTACCCGGCCCATCGCTCGCCATCCAAACGGCGGAACGGGTCGGCATCGCCTCCACCATCATTGAAAAGGCAAAAAACTTTTTGTCGCCCGAAACTCGCCGATATCAAGAAGCGCTAAGTGAAATCGATCAAATGAAAAAAGATCTTTTTGCTCTAAAGGACCAAGCCCGCGAAGAGAGCGCCTCCGCCGAAAAGTCGCGAATCGAGTATGAACGTGCGCTGGAAGAGTTCAAGAAAGAAAAGGATGCGCGTCTTGCCAAAGAATTAAAGTCCGTCGAACGCCAGATCGATGAGCTTCTACAACAGGCCAAAGCGCAAGAAATATTTCAGCGCCACGATCGGTTGATGCAAATCAAAAGAGAGTTACCACAAATTTTGAAGGTCAACCCCGAGCGTCGTGCCGAAAAATCTGCTGGCCGCTCATCTTCAGAAATTTTAACCGCTGACGACTTTTCACGTGTTTGCCCGCCCGGAACGAGCGTTTACATCAAAAGTCTCGATCGCAGCGGCATTGTGCAGGGGCGGCCCAACTCACGAGACGAAGTTCCCGTGCTGTCCAACTCCATGCGCTTGATGCTGTCGTGGCGGGACTTGAGTCGCTCCGATACGAGCTCCACGCCAAATTTATTGAGAAATTTTACCCGCGCCAGTTCGTCAACCAAAGATACCGATCACGTTATAGATATACGTGGCTTTACCGTTGAAGATGCCATCGGCCACCTCGAAAAAGAACTTGATGCCGCGGCACTGGCCGGAGCAGATCGGATCAAAATTATTCACGGCCATGGCGCAACGGATGCGCTCAAACGCGGAGTGCGGACATACCTCTCGCGAAGCCCTTACGTAAAAAATTGGCAAGCGGGAACAAAAGAAACCGGCGGCGACGGAATTACCTGGACCGAACTTGTCGGCTAATTCTATCGGTTCACTCTGCGATGTATGAATCGCCTTGCAACATGCCCCTTACCGTTGGCGACATAATCGCTCACGATATGACCTTTACCCACCAAAATATATTGATGCGTGACAAGCCCCTCAACGCCAACCGGCCCACGCGCATGAATTTTGTTCGTCGAAATCCCGACTTCTGCCCCCATGCCGAATCGATACCCGTCGGCGAAACGCGTCGAGGCATTTACTGCTAGCGTCGCCGAATCGACACCAGCCAAAAACTTCGCTTGAGCGCGCGGGTCACGTGTTAAAATTCCATCTGTATGATGAGAGCCGTATCTATTTATATGATCGATCGCCTCATCAAGCGACTTTACAACACGAACCGAAAGTGCAAGATCGCCGTACTCGGTGTGCCAATCGCGCACACGTGGCGCCCCGACCATTGAATCGCCGAATATTTTCACCTCTCTGCGCTCAAGATCGCGGAGTAATTCGCGCAACTCGCGCATCCGTGATTTATGTACGAGGAGAGTTTCAACAGCATTGCACACAGCGGGATATTGCGTCTTTGCATCAATCACAACCCTGCGAACAGTGGCAAAATCGGCCGATTTATCCCAATAAAGATGGCAGACTCCATCAGCATGCCCAAGCACCGGAATTTTCGTCTTGCGCATAATGGAACGAACCAGCGCGTTCGACCCCCGAGGTATTACCAAATTCACCGTCTCATCGTGTTTCAAAATTTGTTCAACATCACGCCTTTCCAGAAAAAGCTGCGCCCATGATGCCGGCAAAAAATCAAACTCGCGATTGAGCCGCTCGATAATTTTCATAAATGCACGATTGGTTTCTCGAGCCTCACGGCCGCCTTTCAGCAATCCGGCGTTGCCGCTTTTCAAAAAAAGCGACAAAATTTGCGGGATGACGTCTGGTCGTGATTCAAAAATTACGGCGATTACCCCAATTGGGACTGTCCGCTTCTCAAGCCAAAGCCCGCGGTCAAGCTCCATTCGGTCAACGACCCGATGAACCGGATCCGGCGCTTTCGCCACTTCAAGAATGCCGTCGCGTAAAGTCTTAATTTTTGCCTCATCAAGCTTAAGCCGCGCAAACATCGGCGGCGATAACGATTTTTCGGCCCGATATAAATCTTTTTTGTTCGAACGCAACAAAGTCGCGCGCTCCGCCCAAACGAGATTTGCGAACCGGTCGAGCACGCGCTTTTTTTGTGATGCTGACAATGTCGCCAACCGCAAAGCGGCTGTCGCCGCGTTTTGCATTTTCCGGCGCATCTGCCGATCGGTCATAAGCGCTTGCCTTTGGGCGCGACCCATGTGCACGGCACGTGATCGTTCCACTCGCGCATTGACAAAATCTGCTTTAAAATGCCCGGTTGAAATCCGCTTGCCACGACAGCGTAGATGCCGCTTCGCGCCGCCATCTGTACAGCTTCAATTTTCGTGCGCACACCACCGCGACCGCCGACCGACGTTTCGGCGCTTTCGATGCCGCTCAAAATCTTTTCGTCTTCTATCCAAGTTAACTTTTTCGCCTTCGGGTCGACTTTGGGATTGGTTTTATAAAAACCGTCAATATCGGACAAAATCACGAGCAGATCCGCTTC
>DAIDJH010000256.1 GCA_027451425.1 Bdellovibrionales bacterium
ATTGCGGTAAGCACGATCCGAGTGGGCCGTTACTCAGATACACTCCCTCGGAGAAGAGATGAACTTCACCGTGCCCCGTAAGGCGGCTATCAATGGAGCGAAAACCCTTGAGCGCCTCGAGAGAAAGATCGGCAAATCCATAGTTAGCCTTGAGCGCGTAAAGTCCATTTTCGCAATGACCAGCGTCGTTGATGAGATGAAAAAGTTCGTGCCATGCTCGCCGCTTTGATTTCGCCTCATGAAATACAATTCCATGCAGCGCCGACATAAGTTCTGCTAAAGCCGACGGCCCGCCAAAGTGTGAAGCCGCGCCGCCGAGAACGGCTTGCATATCCATAAGCGCGATCATCGCTCGTGTCGCAGTCGGGTCCGCGACAGATATCGTTTCGCCCGATTGCAAACGGACGGAGACGGCATATTGCGGATCGCCCTTTGGCGTGTCCGCAAGTTTTGTTCTGATTGGAATTGGCATTACGTCACCCATGGTTTGATTAGTATGGGCAAAGCGACTATACGTCAATAAATGACAAATGATAAAAACGCCTCCCTACGAACGCTCCCAAAAGTCGAACTGCATCGCCACCTGGAATTGTCACTCCGCCCTTCAACAATTAAAGAGCTTGCGCCATTGTTCGACATTAAACTCCCCGATGAGCAGTCGTTTTTTGATCGCTTTGTGATTCGCGAGCCGATGCGAAATTTGGGCGACGTTTTAAATAAGTTTTTAGATACGCAATTGCTTCTTGCAAGCCCTGAAATCCTCGAACGCGTCGCCTATGAGGCATGCCTCGATGCCTACGACGAAGGGGTGCGCGTTCTTGAGCTTCGCTACGCTCCGACGTTTGTGCGACACCGCCACGAGCACATGGATTTTCAGACCATCCACAGCGCGTTTATAAAAGGCGCTCGCCGCGCCGAAGCCGAGTGCCCCATCGCGGTCGGGTTCATTTGCATTATTCAAAGAATTTTGCCGGTTCAAGATGCCGAGTACGTGACTGATTTTGCGATCGAAAACAAAGACACTTTTATTGCGCTGGATTTGGCGGATAACGAAGACGGTTTTGATTCGAAACCGTTCGCGCCGTTTTTTGCCCGTGCAAAATCCGCCGGACTTGGCATCACCGTCCATGCCGGTGAAGTGAATTTGCCGACCGCCTCTGGTTACGTCAAAGACGCAATCGACTATTTGGGAGCAACCCGCATCGGTCACGGCCTGCAGATCTATCGTGACCCCAAAATGATCGAATATGTTCGCGAACGCAACGTCGTGCTTGAACTGTGCCCGACGAGCAATTTTCTAACCCAAGCCGTTCACGGCAAGCTTTCGAATCTCCCCTTTCGTCAATTGTTCGATGCCGGCGTTCAGGTTACATTCAACACGGACGACCCCGGCATTTTCGCCACCGATCTCGTCCGTGAATATAAAATTTTACAACGTGAATTGGGGTTCACCCCCGACGAATTCGCCCAGTGCAACGAAACGGCCGTAAAGGCAAGTTTCATTTCTCGAGAGAAGATCGCAAAGGTTTGGCCTCGACATACACATCGCCGTTAAAGAAGCTTGCCGTCGCGAATGTGCACCACGTGGGAGGCCAGCGCCTCAAGATCGGCCGGATCGTGCGACACAAGAAGAGTCGGCGTTTTCAATTCGGTGACGACAGCTTTTACAAGGTCACGTGCTTGCTCGCGGAGTTCGATATCCAAGGCCGAAAACGGTTCATCGAGAAATAGAAATCGCGGTTCACGAATCAGCGCGCGCGCCAATGCAACACGCTGACGCTCCCCACCCGAAAGCACTTTTGCCTTTTTGTCGAACAGCGATTCAATTTGCAGACGGCTCGCCAAATGCCTCAGGCGCTTCGTCGCTTCTTCGGATTTTAACCGCTGCGCCTTGGCAGCAAACAGTATGTTTTCTTTTGCCGTTAAATGCGGGAAAAGTTCATAATTTTGAAAAACCACGGCCAGATTTCGTTTTTCGATCGGGAGCCGTGCAATATCCAGCGGGCCCTCGGGAGTATTCATCATCCAGCTGAGCGACGGGCAATCTTCAAGCCCGAGCAAAATTCGAATTACCGACGTCTTACCTGAGCCCGATCGCCCCGAAAGCGCGGTGATCCCTTGGTCGGCAATTTTCCATTCGGGGATATCAATTTGAAAGCCGTCGTAATCTTTTTTTAAATTTTGAATAATCATGCCGCCTCACGCTCAAATAATCGCCCGAACTGATAACACATGAAAAAAACCAATCCCCCTGTAAAAAGAGAAAACCACGTGACCACTGTCGCAAGTTGAAGGCGATAACCGCCCATTAACGTCTGCGCCGTGAGCGCAAGAGTAATGTCGTGACCCGAAAGGAGTGTCGCAAAGGCAAAATCGCCGCTCGCCCAAAGTGCCGCGAGCCCACATATCCACATAATATCGCGAGCCCTTTGTGGCCAAATGACTTCGCGAAAAATAAGCGCGCCACTGGCCCCCTCGATTCGAGCCATATCCAACTGCCCCTGCAATGACTTCAATGCTGATCGACCACGCAAGCGATAGAGCGATGGCAAAATTAAAAATGCAAACCCAAGTGAAATAATCGTCAACCTTGCAACCGTTGACAGATCTTCGACGGGAATCAAAAGGTAGATTACAAAACCGGTCAAAACGAGACTTGGAGCCACATAACCCGCCAATATCCGATCGATCAGTTGTTGTTTGTACAAATGAAAAATGCCGACGAAAAAAAGTCCGGTTAAACCACTGACTGCAACGCACTCAAAAAGTGTTCCCAAAAAACGGTTGAACAGTAGTGTTTTAAGCGCCGGCGCCGCCCGTAACATTTTGAGGCCTGCCGGTAAGCCGTGAAATGTCCCCGCGATTACAAGTACCGAAACGAACAATGCCAAATAGAGCGCCTGCGGGACAAACGCTCGTCGT
>DAIDJH010000257.1 GCA_027451425.1 Bdellovibrionales bacterium
CGAGAAGCCGAGCGATTGCATCAAATGCAGCATCGGCGCGTTCTCGGCCAATACCTGACCGACGAGGCGTTTGACGCCGCGCTCGCGGGCGATGTCGATGAGTCGCTGCATGAGATGGCGTCCTGTTGTTAAATTATGGTCCATTATCACCTCAAATATCGTCTTGGCGGAAAGGGAGAGATTCGAACTCTCGAGACGCTTTCACGTCTACACGCGTTCCAGGCGTGCGGTTTCAACCACTCACCCACCTTTCCGTCGCTTTAGCGTTTTGCCGCGAAGAACTCTTTTAGCAGGGATGAGCACTCGTTTTCAAGCACGCCGCCAACAATCAGCGGGTGGTGATTGAGCCGCGCATCGCCGAGCACCTGGTACAAAGACGCGACGGCACCGGCTTTGGGGTCGATGGCACCATACACAACCGAGCGAAGACGCGCTTGTACAATGGCGCCCGCGCACATAAGGCACGGTTCAAGAGTAACGTAAAGATCACAATCGATGAGGCGCCAGCGGTCGAGCTTCAACGCTGCACGTTCAATTGCCAGCATTTCGGCGTGTGCTGTCGGTATGCGCAAAGCTTCTTTTTCATTAAATGTTGAAGCAACGATTTCGCCATTCCTAACAATGACCGCTCCTATGGGAACATCGCCCGCGCTCGCTGCAAGCCGGGCCTGTTCTATGGCGGCACGCATGAATGTTTCGTGCAATTGTGTTGCGGCAATTTGCAATGATTCGCGCATATGCCGTTATATTACCAGTTGACAACGCATAGCGCAAACGGCACGTTAGGCGAATTCACTCGAAGGGCAGGTGATTGAGAGTGGCTATCATTCGTATTCGTGAAGGTGAAGCGTTTGAACAAGCGTTTCGACGGTTCAAAAAATCATGCGAAAAATCTGGAATCCTTTCGGAGTTAAAAAAGCGCGAACACTTTGAAAAACCGAGCGTTCGTAGAAAGAAGAAGAGTCTTTCGGCACGTAAGCGCGCACTAAAAAAGGTGCGTAAACCAGGGCCGCCCGTCTAGGAGCTTTCGTCATGACTATGAAAGAAACGATTCTGAATGACATGAAAAGCGCGATGAAGGCGCAGGATGCAGTTCGATTGTCGGCGCTGCGATTTTTGCAAGCAGCGATCAAAAATAAAGAAATCGAACTTCGTCCCAATTCCATCGCCGATCAAGATGTTATCGCGGTGATAAAAAAAATCTGCAACCAGCACAAAGACTCCATTGAACAATACAGTAAAGCCGGTCGGCAGGATTTGGTTGACCAAGAAAAAGCGCAACTCAGCGTGGCCGAGAGTTATTTGCCGAAGCAAATGTCGCGCGAAGAACTTGAGAAGGTAATTGCATCTGTGATCGCTGAAACCAAGGCGTCATCTATGAAAGATATGGGGGCCGTCATCAAAGCGACGATGGCTAAAACGGCTGGTGCTGCCGACGGAAAGTTAATAAGCGAATTGGTAAAATCAAAACTCGGCTAGTGCTTGGCGCTAATGGGTGTTTAAATGCGATTTAGCGCGGAGTTCATTGATCGTGTTCGCGATGCGAACAATATCGTGGACTTATTTTCAGAATACACTCAGCTGAAGCGGTCAGGTGGCCGTTTGATGGGGCTTTGTCCATTCCCTGGACATAACGAAAAAACCCCTTCGTTTTCTGTTTCTGAAGAGAAACAAGTCTATCATTGTTTTGGTTGCAAGCGATCGGGGCAAATTTTTACGGCGCTTCAAGAGCTAAAGGGGCTCAACTTCCCTGAAGCCGTTGAATATCTGGCGAATAAAGCGGGCCTTCCCATTCCGGTCGAGGCGAAACAGAGTCGCGATTCAACGGCGGTAAAATCACGCCATCAACGCCTCCTTAAAATTAATGAGCTTGCAAAAGATCGTTATCATCGCGCATTTTTGAACTTATCATCGGAGCACCCAGCGCGCACGTATGCGCGAAAGCGTGGTTTGAGCGATGAAATCGTCAAGTTATTCTCTATTGGCTATGCTCCCGCACAAAAGGACGCCTTTACGCGGGAGTTGGAAAAACTAAAAGCGCCGCTGGACCTTGCTGAAAATCTCGGCCTCATCAAGTGCGATCGAAGTGGCCAGGGTCATTATGATATGTTTCGTGATCGGCTGATGTTTCCGGTTGTTTCTCATAAGGGAGAATGCATCGGGTTTGGCGGTCGCGCGCTCACAGAGGATCAGTCGGCCAAATACCTCAACAGTGCCGAATCTGAGGTTTTTCAAAAAGGTCAGATATTTTACGGCCTCAATGAAACAGCGAAATACATTCGCGCCGAAAATTTTGTGATTGTTGTTGAAGGCTATATGGATTTTTTGGCGTTGTTTGCGGGTGGAGTCAGAAATGTTGTTGCCACGCTTGGTACGGCGCTGACCGAGCCGCATGCAAAACTGCTCAAACGATATACGCCTAACGTCGTTGTTTTGTACGATGGTGATGAGGCCGGTAAAAATGGAGCTGAGCGGAGCCTACCGATTCTATTGAGTCAAAATCTTCTCCCCAAGGCAGTGTTTTTACCCGATGAGCTGGATCCTGATGAATTTATCAAAGAGCGCGGTCAGGCTGCGCTTATGATGCTATTGCGATCCGCCCCCGATTTATTTTCACTGATCCTTCAGCGTAAGCTCGCATACTTTCGAGGAACAGCATCGGAAAAGGTCACATTGTTGAACGATTTGACACCGACCCTTGAAAACATCGCCGACAGGCGATTAAAAGATCTCTATCTGGCTGAAATTGCACAAAAAATCGCAGTTGAGCCGGGCTGGATTGCCAAAAATTTAGCTACCCGGGGGGTAATTCCAGCGCGGAAATCGGCTCCTTTGGCACAAGACCAAACCCTTGTAAACCCGCGTGAAATGGCTGATGTCGAACAAGT
>DAIDJH010000258.1 GCA_027451425.1 Bdellovibrionales bacterium
TCATGATCTGTGGCTCTAAGGATTGCTTGCGCGAAAAGTAAAAAATACGGCCTCGCTGGACGGCCGGGTCACGCGCGAGTTCCACAACGGCGTTATCATCCGCATTGAGAATGCTCGTGGTCGCCTGATTCGTATTTAAAAATATTTTCCGTTTGGCGTTCACATATTCTTCCATATTGTGGTAGCGGTCCAAATGATTTTCAGCAAGATTCGTGAAGACCACGTATCTCGGCGTAAATGTTTCCACGTGTTCCAACATAAAACTCGAAACTTCGCAAACAAGCACCTGCGCGTTTTGCCCGCTCATCAGGTACTCCGACAACGGAGCTCCGTAATTGCCACCGAGCCACGTATTAACGTCAGACTCTTTCAAAAACAAACTAGTTAGGTGTGCGACCGTTGTTTTACCATTGGTCCCCGTAATACCGATGATTGGCTCTTTTATAAAGCGTGTGCAAAACTCAAACTCACCCGTGACTTTTACACCCTGGCTCCGCGCATAATCGAATATTTTTAAATTCGGTGAAATGCCCGGGCTCAAAATAATTAAATCTTGGTTGAGAAATGTTTTGGGAGTATGCCCGCCCAGCTCATAGGTTACCGGCACCCCGTCCATCAACTCGAGATAGTTGGAGAGTTCCGCCCGCGATTTGTGATCACTGACTGTAACTTGCGCCCCATGCTGAACAAGAAATTTCGCAAGCGAAACCCCGGTGCGGGCCATGCCAACGACCAAAATCCTTTGGTTCTTTAATTCCGATACATCTTTATACATAGGATACTCCTTCAGCGCCGCGCTCAGCACGGTTGTCTTTGATTTTCTAACGCAGTTTCAGAGTGGATAAACTCAAAACAGCGAGCAAAATCGAAATGATCCAAAACCTGACTATAATTTTTGTTTCATCGAGACCTTTAAGTTCAAAGTGGTGATGGATCGGCGCCATCTTAAAAACGCGCTTACCCGTGAGCTTAAATGAGACCACCTGAGTGATAACGGAAAGCGCCTCAACCACAAACACTCCGCCTAAAATGAGCATTAAAAGTTCGTTGCTCGTGAAAACTGCCATGATCCCAAGAAACGCCCCCAAGGAGAGACTGCCCACGTCTCCCATAAAAACTTGCGCCGGGTAAGTGTTAAACCATAAAAATCCAAGACCCGCCGCCATAACTGCCGCCGCGACCGGAGCTAACTCGCCGGCACCGACTAAATGCGGAATATTGAGATACGCCGAAATGTCTTTATGGCCTGTAACGTAGGCGAAAATTCCAAGCGCCCCCGCCGAAATAATAACTGGAACAATCGCAAGTCCATCAAGTCCGTCCGTCAAATTGACCGCATTGGCAGTGCCCACCACAACAAGTCCGGCAAAGAGCGGGTATAACCAACCCAAATCAATGGCAACTTGCTTGAAAAAAGGCACGTGCACAACTGTGCCAACAATACCAGCGTGAACCAAAATCCCGACACAGCCGATCGCCACAATAAACTCAAGGAGTAAACGAAAGCGCCCCGATAGGCCTTTCGTATTTTTTTTATTCACCTTTAGCCAGTCGTCCGCATAACCAATGAATCCAAATCCGGCTGTTACAAGCAACGTCACTAGAACTAGCCAGTTGAGGAGATCCGCCCACAGAAGCGCGGAAACTCCGATCGAAATGAGGATCAAGGTTCCACCCATGGTTGGCGTGCCTTGTTTCTTTAGATGGGTTTGCGGGCCATCGTCGCGCACCGTTTGACCGAAATGCTTTTTCACCAAATGCCGAATGAATCGCGGTCCCATGAAATAACAAACAAAAAAAGTTGTGAAAAACGAAATGAACGCGCGAAAGGTAATGTAACGAAAAACATTGAAGACCGACACGTGCGGCGTAAATAAATCAAGCCAGTGGTAAAGCATTCGACTCTACTTCTTTAAAAGTTGAAAAGAGGGGTCCCACACCTGCATCACTCGCTCCAACCGCATACCTCGAGAACCCTTCATCACAACGATGTCGTTAGGATTTAACATGGAGCGAACTTTTAATGCAAGAGATTCTTCATAAGTATTTGAAATTAAATATGTTTTTGAAAAACCTGAGTTCTTTAGTCCAGTCTCAAATGCGACGGCATCATCCCCAAAAAACCACACAAGCGGAATGTCAGACTGACCAACCATTTCAGCGATTTCTTTATGATATCGCGGCGAGTCCTTGCCCATTTCTAACATCTGCCCAATGACAGCAACCTTTTTTGCGTCTTGAGGCACGGCCATTTCATAAAAGTTTTTGAGCAGCATGCTCATGCTGTCGGGATTGGCGTTGTATGCATCAAAAATGACAGTTGTACCGTTTGGCAATTTGACGATTTGATTACGCCCCCACTGACCACGGCAAAGGCTCAGTGCTCGCCAAATTTTCTCCGGCTCCATCCCCATCGCGACCCCCATGCTGGCCGCCGCCATAAGATTCACCACATTATGTCGCCCAAACACGGGCACGGTCACTTCGCCGGCTACTCCTTTTATGTGCCCGATAATGTGCAACCCCGAAATCTCCATGCGATCGGCGCGAAAACTAACCTCTGCACCGGCGCTAAACGATGAAAATGCGATTGTTCGCTCAGGCCCTTGTAGTTTCGCCACTCGTTCAAACATTTTCATGGTGTATTCATTGTCGGTATTAAAAATTTTAACCGCGCGCGGGTTGGCCAAATATATCTCTTCTTTGGCGTCGGCCACGCGCTCCTGAGAACCATTGAAATTCCCAATGTGCGCCCGACCTACCGTGGTGCAAAGTACAATATCGGGTTCAGCAATTTTCGACAGTTGCGTCAGTTCGCCCGCATGATTCATACCCATCTCAACGATCACCGCCTGATCGTCGAAATTCGA
>DAIDJH010000259.1 GCA_027451425.1 Bdellovibrionales bacterium
ACGATGCCGGCAATGGTACGCTCATCAAGGCCTTTCCACCACTGGCGGCGGCAATTTCGGCCGTCGCAATCCAGCCGGCGGGCACCCAGGTCGTGGTGGGCGATGCGGCGGGCGGAGTCAAGGTGTTTAACGTTGCCGATGGTGCCGAAGTTCGCGCTTTGCCCGGTCACCCCGCCCGAATCACCGGTATTCATTTCACGCCCAACGCGGCACAGCTCATTACCGCCGCGAGCTTACCGGAGTATCTATCCGCCTCGATTTCGGTTTTATTTCTTTCTCCGCTTCTCACATTTTTCATTTTAAAAGATGGGCAATCCCTCTCCCGCCGCCTGTTGACGCTTGTGCCAAATAATATTTTTGAGCTCACGCTCAGCTTGCAGAGTCAGGTTACGCAGCAAATTGGCCAATTTATTCGCGCGCGACTGCTAGAGTCCGTTATTGTTAGCTTAGTGGTATTTATCGGATTATGGCTGGTGGGCTTCCCCTTTCCCATACTTCTTGCGCTCTTTGCGGGAACTGCGAACCTCATCCCCTACCTGGGGCCGATTGTTGGCGCCGTGCCAGGTTGCGTGATTGCCTTTGTGAATGCCGGTGTCGGCGTCAAACTGTTCTTTGTCGTCGTTGTTTATTCGGCCGCACAGCTCATCGACATATTTTTTATCATTCCCCTTGTGGTTGCTCGCGTTGTTGGCCTTCACCCGCTAACTGTTATACTGGCGGTTATTTTGGGATCAAAACTGCTGGGTATTCTCGGCATGCTAATTTCCATTCCTGTCATTGCAGCAATCAAGGTCATTGTGGTTAACGTCTATCGGCATTTGACCGACGATGTGATAGAGCCTACACTGCGCCTATGAAGCGCCTAAGCGTCGCAATGACTCTTTTCATCGCGGCTACGTTTATCGTTGGCTGTTCGTCTTCCAAGAAAATCGACACAAGCACGGCTTCTGGCGCCTTTGAGCTCGCTCAAAAATATGAGAAGGACGAGCGCTACGACGAGGCCATTAGCGAGTACTCGGATGTAAAAAACAAATTCCCCTACAGCCGCTTCGCCGTTGAAGCCCAACTGAAAATCGCCGACCTGCAGTTCAAACAAGAAAACTACGCCGAAGCCGAAAGTGACTATCGGCTTTTTAAAGAATTTCATCCAAATTACTCAAAAATTGACTACGTCACCTATCGGATTGGGCTAAGCGTGTTCAAGCAACTGCCCCCGACGACCGATCGTGATCTTTCACTTGCCAAAACAGCGATTGATAATTTTAAAGACGTTGTCACCAATTACCCGGCCAGCCCTTATGCAAAAAAGGCCAAGGATTACAGCGCAAAATGTAGAAAAATGTTGGCTGAAAAAGAAAAATACATTGCCGATTATTATTTCGGCCAAGAAAAATGGATAAGCGCCCTGGGGCGCTACGAAGATCTAATGCGCAAGTATCCGGATGAGGGTTTTGGCATACAGGCTCTTTATGGCGCCACCGTGTCGGCATATAAAATGAAAGATATGGAGCGTGCAAAAAAGTATTTCAAACAACTTCTTGAGGAATATCCCAACTCGACACAGTTGGCTCGCGCCCGAAAGGAACTCGCTGATGGATTTTGATGCAGGACAAGAACTTTTTTCGACGGCTGAAGAATATTTCAAAAGCGATCGATATGCAGAGGCTGAGCCGCTCCTCAATCAACTGGTGTTGAGGGGCTCAAAACGACCAGAGGTCTTTCATATGCTCGGCACGATTTATTACGATCAGGGCAAGTTCAACAAGGCCATTCGTTCGTTCCGTCGCGCCCTCGAGCTGAATCCTGGCTACACCGACTCCTCGGTTGGACTTAGTGTGATCTTAAACGATCTCGGTCGCTACGAAGAGGGGCAAAAAGTATTTGATGAGGCTCGTGCGATGCTGGGTATGAAAAGCTCAGGCACCGAAGACCACCATCTCAATGAGCGCTTTTCCGCTAAGCATGACGAACTTGGCGAGCTGTATTTGCGTCACGGTCGAGTAGAAGAGGCCCTGACGGAATTTCAAAAGGCCCTCGCCTTGACAAAGTTACGGCGGCCCGAGATTTCGGTTTCAATTGCCGAGTGCCACATCCATCTAAATAATTTCCCGCTCGCGATTCGCGAGCTTCGGCTGGTTGTCCGCGAATTTCCTCATTTTGTACCCGGCCGGCTAAAACTGGGTAAATGCTATTACGACTCACAACACGTTCCCGAAGCGATCGAACAGTGGGAGGCCGCGCTGCGCATTGAACCATCGAATCCCGCAGCGAAAGATTATCTTCGGCTTGCCCAGACGATTCAGGTGACATCACTTAATTCGCCACAACTGGAAATTTAGTTTATTCTTTTGAACACGAGAGGTAAAAATGGCGCAAATAAAAGATAACATGATCCCCTTCATGACGGCGAAGGAACTCGACGAGACCATTCAAGCTCTCGCCAAAAAAATTGAAAAAGACTATCCCGACCAGGAAATTGTGGTTATTTGCCCCCTCAAGGGCTCGTGCTTGTTCGTTGCCGACCTTGTGCGAAAGCTCCGCCAGCCCGTGGTCGTCGATTTTGTTCACGTGACATCCCCTAAAGGCGAGGCCGTGCGTATTCTCAAAGACATTTCGGTAAATATCACGGGCAAGCACGTGCTTATCGCAGAAGAAATTATCGATGCCGGTCGAACACTAAACTTTTTGCGCACGCGCTTACTTGCTGCAAATCCCAAGAGTTTAAAAATAGTTGCGCTGCTCGATAAACCTGCACGCCGGGAGCTACCCATCAAGCCCGACTATGTTGGCCGAACCATAAATGATCGCTTTGTTGTCGGCTACGGCATGG
>DAIDJH010000260.1 GCA_027451425.1 Bdellovibrionales bacterium
TCTCTTTTATGGAGTGTTTGACCGACGGCAGTTTTCTTTAAATTACGTAAAGCTCGGTGGCATTGTAGCGCTTCATTTCGACTATTCTGCGGCGGCGTTGCGTCTTTTAAAATCCGACTTCCCGTCCATTCGCAGCGATTTCGAAGGTGCCATTGTGGCACAATCCGTTCCGTTGAACCCCCGTGACAAACTTATTTTTTGTACGCCCGGTGTTATTGAGGCGAAAAACATGGATGGGCAGCAGTTTGGTGAAGACCGCTTGTACCATGCGATTTTGGAATTTGCGACTCAGGGTGTGCACGAGCTCCGCAACCATCTTTATTTTCGGCTTCAGGAATTCACCGCGGGGCAAGAACCGCCGCGTGATCAGACCGTGGTCGTGGCTGAAGTGAAAGATAAAGTCATAAAACTTGCGAAAAAATAGCCTACCGATTGCGCGCGTGATTCGTTACACTGTCATTCTATTCACAAAATTTGAAAGGAGCCAACATGGCTGCTCCAGTCGAAATCTATGAAGGTGCAATTGATAAAGGTCTTGAGGGGGTTGTGGCATGCACAACCGGCATTTCGTCGATTGTTGACGCGACTTTGTGTTTTCGTGGCTACACAATTGAAGATCTGGCGGCAAAATCGACCTTTGAAGAAGTTGTTTATTTGCTCTGGCACGACAAACTCCCCAGCCAAAATGAGCTCACGCAATTTCGTCGCGAACTGCTTGCGGAGATGACGCTCGCGCCAGAAGCTGTCAAACACCTGCAAGGTTTGCCAACGAAAAACGTTCATCCAATGGCTTGGCTGAGAACAGCCGTTTCAAGTCTCGCACTGTGGGATCAAGACTCGCAAAAACTCGATCCTGAAAATCAAAAGCGTATAGGCAAGCGTTTGACCGCAAAAATGGGTCCGCTTGTGTCGCTATTTGAACGTACGCGAACGGGTAAGCCGTTTGTTGTAGCCAATCCCGAAAAGTCGATCGCCTGGAATTTTCTCAACATGCTGTTCGGAAAAGAGCCCGATGCTGAAATCGTTCGCATGTTTGATGTATGTCTCATTCTGCATGCGGATCACGAGCTGAACTGTTCGGCTTTTTCAGCGCGCGTGACGGCATCGTCGATGAGCGATGTGTACTCGGCGATTACGAGCGCGGTGGGCACCTTGAAGGGGCCTCTCCATGGCGGTGCGAATGAGCAGGTGATGCTCATGCTAAAAAAAATCGGCTCGATGGAGGCCGCGGTAAAGTGGATCCAAGATGCGCTCGCGAACAAAGAAAAGGTCATGGGTTTTGGTCACCGCGTTTATAAAAATGGCGACCCTCGTGCGAAGATCCTGCGCAAAATGAGCGAGGAGATCACTAAAAAAACGGGGCAGCCGCACTGGTACCAGATGTCGGCTCTCATTGACGATACCGTTCAAAAAGAAAAGGGCTTACTCCCCAACGTCGATTTTTATTCGGCGACTGTTTATTTCAGCATGGGCATCCCGATTGATTTGTTCACGCCTATTTTTGCGGTTTCGCGGGTGAGCGGATGGCTTGCTCATATTTTTGAACAATACGGGCACAACCGTATCTATCGCCCGCGCGGTAAATGGATCGGCAAAGAAGGCTTGCGGCATCCGTAAATTGAACCGGCATCCCGCCGAAAAAACCATGGCTTCGCTTTGTTGCTCGGAATTCGTCGAAGTTTTGAACGTCTCAAATTGAGACCGCAGAAGCGCGGTTGTGGCGTTCTCGTCACAAGACGTGGCGCAAGCATGTCAGAATTTAGACAATTTTTTGATCTTTAATAAAATCTCGACGATGCGCCGATGACCAGATTATACGGGGGGCGCAGAGATGCAAAAAATATTAATTATCGGAGGTGCGGAAGACGGCTCACGAGAGGTGCGCGATATGATCGCGCGTGAACTCCCATATCATATTTTTGAAGCAAGCAGCGAAGAGCAAGTTAAAATGGAACTTGAGCAACGCGTGTTCAGCATCGTGGTCATTGTAAAATCGCGGCTCAATGAAGATGATTTATTTTTGATTGATCGACTTCGAAATGTTCACTATTCATTTTCAATTGTTTTGCTGACGAACGAGTTGAATTCGTCGGTGCAAAAGCTCCACGGGGTTTCGGAGGTTCACACTCTGGTTCGTCCGGTTGGTAATCGGAACGTTGTCGGGCTTGTCCGCAAGCTGCTTGTGGCAAAGCGTGTGCCAAAACAGGTTTTTCGACGATTTAATACGAACCAAATTGCGCAGATTGAATCTTTGGACGATGGGGAAAATCTTCTGACCAGCATGTACAACCTTTCAAAGGGCGGCGCCTACTGTGAGTTTGAGGCAAATAACTTACTGGCGGTTGGCGACGTGATACGGCTCAAAGTATTTTTAAATGACACCAACCGCGAGTACACGTTCAATGCCAAGGTGGTTTGGACAACGGCGGCCGGGCGATTTTCCGGTCGCTTCGGGTGCGGCTTTCGGTTCGTAACGGCCAAGGACACACATAGATCGTTATTGTCAAAGGGCTAGTGTCGATAAGCCTGCGATCATTAAGGCGTTGGCGGTAAACAGTCGCCTGTTGCGCCGGTATTCATGTCTCGCAAAACCGAACAAAAACGCGCCAGGTATTTCGTGTTGTCGGGCGCGGTTTCAATCGTGGTTGTGCAAAAACTGGTTGAAGCTTCGGTGTAGTTGTATGTTCCATCGGAATTTCGCGTATAAAAAAGATCGGGAATGTCGGGCGAAAAATGCGCTTCGATCGTAACTTTGTTTACTTCCTGGCCTTTCAAATATTTTACCGCATCGTACATAATGTGATGACCGGGGAT
>DAIDJH010000261.1 GCA_027451425.1 Bdellovibrionales bacterium
ACGGAGTGAGCCACAACAGTGCTGAATACAATGCGCTATCGGCCTATATGCAGGCTCAACTTAAGCAAAATAAAGCTGAAGGCGACCAAACTGCAATGATTGTTTCTTCTGTTTCTGGCGCAGCCACTCAAGAATCTCCAAAAATCAATCCCGCCAATTACGGTTTACAGCCAAAAGATGTCTTACATATCCAATTCGACACGAGCCGTATGGCGCAGTTTAAGTCTTGGGTTGATGACAGCATTCAAAGACTTGAGGAGAAATATCAACGAGCCCAAATGAATGCAGCGTTGAATAGGGAAGATGCGGCAAAAGCTAAAGCGATAAAAGAGCAAATAAAAGAGGCTCGCCGAACAAACTCCCTTTATGGTCGATTCTTAAAGAAATTCATGACGGTTAAATTGCCGTTCAAAAAAAGCTGGTGGAAGCTTGGAACCGATCGAAACCAACCCACATACGCATACGAAGCCACCTTTGCTATCTTACGCCAAGTGGGCGTGACCGCTGCCGCAAGTTACGCATTTATGCAGTCGGGCGGAGCAGTTCCGCTACCGATGCTAGGGACTATTATATCTTCTGTGGCTATGGGAGCTGGCAGTGGGCTTATCATGGTGAACGGGCTTCGATATTTAAAATGGTTCAACAGAAACGGTATCGTATCGAATTATGTTATTCGCCCCGTGTTCCGCACACCCGCTCGTGCCGTTGCTTTCTTACTCGGCCGCCCACAAAGTGACGTAAAAAAATGGGATGAATCGTTTTCTAAATCGGTACCACACAGGCTCGCCAACGAAATGTTAAAATACATATCAACCGAAATCCCGTTCGTTGCAATGCCCGGCCTTATCTTCTGGTTATCTTGTCATTTTTCACTCTATCCCGGCGCCAATTTTGATAAAGCCCCCCTGCTTGCAGCCGCATATGTGTTCAGCAAAATTGCACGAAGCGCATGGCAAGGTTATCTCGGTCAAGGCATACCAGACACCGCGAACTCCAATATTTTGCACGGATTAAAACGAACTATCGACGATCAAGTTGCGGCTGGAGTTATTAGCCCAAATACGGCTGCGTTTAAAAAAGAAGACTTAGACTTTAAATCTCAACTCGTTGTCTTTGGCGTGGCCATGGTTTCAAATGGTGGAGTTGTGCTTGGCATGATCCCTCATAACCCTTCGGCAAATCAGCTGGGTTTTGAAATTATAAAAACTCTCACATATGCCGGCGCCGCCGGTTGGACATATTCAACCTTCCGGTATGATCGACATTTTAAAGAATTCCTGAGCCAAACCTGGAACAAACTTCTTCGGGTGGCGTTTTCAAATCAAGATCCATCTTCCTGCGCTCACTTATTGAGTTACAACTACCGTCTGTAGCTCCCGCCCACTTCAAGCCAATTTGGCATTTCAGTTTATTAATAACTGCGGAGGGTGGTTTTACTTCTTAGCGGGATGGCGTGATACTTCGCCATGCGATGAAGACGACATTCGGCCGCATGGCTATTGCCTTTATATTTACCGCTGAACAATTTTGCGCCATTTACGCTCAGGCATCGCCGTTTCAACCGCAAGCCAACCAATCGCTCCCCGTTCTGCCGCTACCGGCCCCAGCATCTCCCGTACCGCTCAACGCACAAATTGTCGTGAACGAAGTCGCACGCAACAACGAGATTTTTGTTCCGCTTTCTCCGACGCCGATCAACGGCTTAATTTTGCCGGCCACACAGTATGCGGCGACTTACAATTATCCGGGGCTTGGTGACATCACCTACAGCCGCATGGATGTTCTTGTTCAAAACGCCGCCGAAAAAAAAGCCGTATTGCAGTTCGCGGCACAGTTGAGTGGAAAAAGCGACCGCACGCAAGTCCTGGACTTCACCACAGACGACGCCGCCGGAGACGCACAAAATCGAAAATTAATTTCAATAATGCCTCTTTCGCTGCGCTCACACGTCCATGAAATCGGGCTGCCGCGACATCTCATGGCTCATGTCGAGCGAAAAGCCTATGAAAATTTCGAATCAGCGCGCGACCAATATCTTACGCAAAATTATTCGCGTTTTGTTCGCTGGGGTACGCAGGGCAAGTACAAGAATTGGTTTTCTATTGCTCGATTCAGCGGCAATGCTGTCGGTTCTTTTTTATCCGTGATAGCCAACGGCGCGCCCATGATCGGCAAACTCTCTTACGCTGTCGCAACCGGCGCCATGTCAGCCGCGCTCATGTACTACAATAATCACTACATGAGCTGGCTCACTCATCAAGGGTTTGTTGATTGGATAAATGTTAAAACACGAAGGCTCTGGCCGTGGCTGGGCATCTCGCCGCACAAAATCTTGCAATACAGCGATGAGACCAGCGCCGTCACGAAATGGAATTTGATTGAATTTGGCTTCATGGGAGTGCAAGCGACGCTCCTCAAACTTATGGGTACGCCAATGGCAAATTCGTTCAGCGGTTACGTGTGGAAAGGCGGCCTAGCGATGGTTCTGGGATTTCTCGCCCAATATTCGTGGGACAAGGCAAATTCAGAACTTTGGGATGAGTACAATCGTTATGTTACAGACCCGAATGACCGAGCGTTTTATGAAACGTATTCGGCTCTCAAGATGGTGCTTGTATCGTGGGGACAAACAACGGCGGTTTCAGTTGCGCTTGTGTACCCACGTATAGGTTGGCCAATGCTTGGCATCATGGCGGCGATGGGTTTTGAATTTCGGCGAGTGGCTAACCATACGACTCCCGATGAATTGATTTCGAAATTTACAAGTTCGGCCTTTCGCTACTAGGTTCTTGCCGGCACGTGCGTGAACGCA
>DAIDJH010000262.1 GCA_027451425.1 Bdellovibrionales bacterium
AGTTTTTTAATTCTTTCAATTCCGCTTCACGAAGGGCTTTCGCGTTTGCCGATGCGATCGCCGAACCCTTCAAATTATCCACTTTCATACTTGCACCCACCTCTTGTTGGCCTCGAAATTTCCGCCACTATTCTAAGTTAATCGTATCATATTGAGACGACGCGACACAACGCGTTCGCAGTCTAGCAGATTCAACTGCTCAATTGCCATGTGAGTCCACGCGCAGATGGCGACAACGTCCCCAACTTTTCTCCCGCTAAAATTTTTTCTCCCGGTCGGAGGTCTTGCCCTAAGCCGATAAAGCTCAAAGTCGAAACCAGACCATTGTCGTGGGCGAGCTTGATCGTTTGCCGTTCATCGGGAGAGCGAAATGCTTGCAACACTTGAGAGTCAAACGGGGCCGTGATTTCTCGTGACTTGACGTCTGGTAACGACGAATTTTCGTTCCATTCGTATAAAAACGTTAAATCCCTGGCCGCCTGTTTCGGTTTTTCAATTTTGATTCGAATATTTTTATTTAAAGGAATCGGGCCATGAACGTTCGGCGGCGGCGCGCCTGAATTTAAAAACCGCTCTTTCAATTGATTGTAGATGATGTTGGCAAGCCCAACCCCACCGCGAGCTCCCCAAAGATCGACGTACTGCTCATCCAGCTGCTGGCGATACAGGTTGTCGGCAAATGATGGCTTATCGGCGGGCACAACGGTTTTGCGCATCGCCTTCACCATTTGTTGCAAAAAATATTCTTCGTACATCTTCGAAACGGCGCGCGCTTTTGCGTCGATCGCCTCGGGCGACACTTGATGGTGAAGCGGCAACCCTCTGCCGATTTTAAATGGCGCGCTCATTCGATCTCCAAACTCGTAGTCACTCAAATAAAAACGAGGGAAGGTGAGTCAGGAACCCGTGCGCGCATCCTGCGCGTTTTCCAGCAAACTATCGGTTGCCAATCCTAGGCCGTGACTCGAACATTTGCCCCATGTCTCCTGCCAGACATCTGGAATCTCTTGACCATCCATGGTCAAACGCTCTCTAACTCACTCCTCCCCCCAGAGCGAAAACCCGAGCACATCCATGTGCCACGAATTTTCGTTTTTCATAAAACTTTTAGATCCGCCTGTAACGCACCGGCGGCTTTAATACTTTCTAAAATCGTAATCAAATCTTTGGGCGCCACACCTAATCGATTCATCGCCTTCACAATGTCACCGACGCTCGCCGATTGATTCAACATAAATACTTTATCTCCATCGCCTTGTTTTTTATCGCCGCCGACGCGAATCGAAAGATCGCCGTGCGAAATCGCTACCGGAGAAATCTGCACGCCGTTACCAATAACCACCGTGCCGGTCTTTTCATCGACGACAACTTGCGCTTTCATATCGGGGTCGACATTTAACGACTCCACTGTGGCGAGAAGCTCAACGCCTTTACTTTCGTAACTTGGGGGCGTGATCATATCGATCGTCCCCGCATCGAGCGCCGAGGCGTATTGGCCGCCGAGTTCCATATTGATGGTTTTCGCCACCCGCGCCGCCGTGGTAAAATCGGGGTTGTGTAATGTTAAACGAAACATATTTCGATTGGAAAAGTCGGCGCCGAGATCACGCTCGATAGTCGCGCCATTCGGCAACCGCGCCACGGTCTCGTGCACCCCGCCAGGACTTGACCCGACAAGAACCGAACCTTGTGCGACGGCGTAAGTCTGTTGGTCGGCCGCGCGCAGCGGAGTTTGAATCAGCATGCCACCCTTTAAACTCGAAGCATCGCCAATCGAGCTGACGGTGACATCGATCTGATTACCGGCGCGGGCAAACGGCGGCAGGCTCGCTGTCACAATTACCGCCGCGACATTTTTTGTCGCCACATCTTTGTCGTTGAGTTTCATGCCGAGACGATCAAGCATGCGCGACATGCTGGAGTCGGTAAACGCGGATTTGCTGTCGCCCGTCCCAGCCAACCCCACGACAATGCCATAGCCAACGAGTTGGTTGGAGCGCACGCCGCGCACGTTTGCGATATCCTTAATTCGCGCCGCATGGGCATTGAGGGCAATCGCCACTATAACAATCAAAATTTGCACGACAATAAACGCGCGCACTTTACTGCCTCATTTCCGCGCCTTTGGCGCTCACAATATCAAACTGGGAATCGAGGAGTCGCGTGGCATCGATCCCCTGATCGTTGAAGTCTTCAGCTCGAACAATCCCCGAAACAATAACTTTATATTGGCGTTGTCCAATCAAAAACGGTTGCATCCCGCGCACGCGATAATCGCCGTCGGTCAACCGCTCCACCACTCGAGTCGGAACCATTTTTACATTGAAATTGGATGGCGCGGTCGTGTTCGTAGGAGCTGCGGCTCCGTTATTGGCTTGCGGGTTCTGCGCGGGTTTCGCAGTCGATTGGGAGGCCGGTGCACGCATCATCCCATCAGCCATGCGTCGACGCGCCTCTAACTGCGCCAAAAGTTTAGCAATAACGTTCGCCTTTGCTGTGAGTTGTGCAACGGGATCTCCATTGAGCTTCACGGCGATCGGATCGCCCACCATCCGCACGACATTTTGTGAAAAAAGATATGCGCCCTGCCCTTGCATCACCCACAATGAGCCCGCGCTGTCTTCAAGGTGGGCCGCATTTTGTAAATCGGCTTTTGTCGTTCGGTGATAATGCCGGTAAATGCTCGGATCGAGATTATTTTGCTCACTGTATGTCAGCGGTCTGGGCGCCGTTTTGGGCTGCGCATTTCTCGCGCCCCCGTCAAGAAAGCTCCTCCACTGCTCGCC
>DAIDJH010000263.1 GCA_027451425.1 Bdellovibrionales bacterium
AAATAATTGGGCGATTTCAGATCGGCGGCGGCACTAAAAGTTTTATAGTTGTACTGACTAAAGGAATTGCGATATTGCCGCACCTTGAATCCATAAAAATCTCGCAGATATTTTCGAAAATCGGTATAACTGCTGAGGATCGGCTCATGGTTTTCCGCTTCTGGCATCGGGAGTGGTGTTTGAACTTCCATAGCTAACAATCATTTCATCGAGAAAATTTGAATGTCAAAAGAAGACTTTTACTCTTTGACGCCGGATGAAGTCATGAAGGCGCTTGAAATCGAGGGTTTTTCACCGACGGGGCAATTTACGCAGCTCAATTCATACGAAAACCGGGTTTTTGATATTCATCTCGAGCCCGGCACGCGCGAGGCACCACGAGTCATTGTGAAATTTTACCGACCCGGCCGCTGGAATGAATTGGCGCTGCTCGACGAACACGGCTTTATCAACGATTTAGCCCTTGCTGGGCTGCCTGTTGTGGCGCCCCTTCGACTTCGTAACGGTAAAACAATCCGTGCCAGTCAAAACATTTGGTTTACCGTCTTTCCACGCGCTTTGGGGCGCATGGTGGATGAGTTTCAAATAGCTGATTTTCATCGCCTGGGTCGAACGCTTGCGCACCTTCACAATGTTGGCGCTGCTCGCCAGGCCCGCAATAGACCAATTCTAACGACCGAGGCGTATGGCGATGAAAGCCTGCGCCTTCTCCAAAGCTGGATCGCCCCAGAAGTCATAAATCGATACAACAAATCCGCTGAGTACATTTTAGCCCGATGCCGTGACCCTTTAAACAAAGCGACTAGACTTCGAATTCATGGTGATTGTCACCGCGGTAACATCCTAAAAACGGATTTTAAAGACCGCGCATCTGAATTTTTCTTGGTCGATTTCGACGATTGTTGCACAGGGCCCGCCATCCAAGATTTTTGGATGCTTCTTTCTGAGGCTGAAACCTCTGAAATCGGGGTACGAGAGCTTAATATGCTTCTCGAAGGCTATACGGAACTTCGACACTTTAACGACCGCGAACTGCAGCTTATCCCGCTTCTTCGCGGTCTGCGTATTCTTTACTATGCCGCCTGGATCGCAAGAAGGTGGGAAGACCCTTCGTTTCCACAGATTTTTCCGCAATTTCTCGAATACGACTATTGGTCGAATGAAGCGACGGCCCTCGAACGAATTGCCGGGCAAGTTTAACCCTTGCTGATTCTTGAGACATTGCCTATGTTGGTCTTCGGCCGGGTCCGCACAATGGCGGCATCGACGAACCCCGCTAGGCCCGAAAGGGAGCAACGGTAATCGAAGCACCATGTGATGCGGCTCGCCCGGCCACTTTTAGATTTGCGTGAATTTGAGGGAACAGTGGCCTACCAAGTGATTGCGCGCAAATGGCGCTCACAAACATTTGAAGAGCTCATCGGGCAAACACATATTAGCCAGACGCTCCTCAATTCTATTCGGCACAATCGCTTGCCTCATGCGCTTCTTTTTACCGGACCGCGCGGCACCGGTAAAACCTCTACAGCGCGGATTCTGGCAAAAAGCTTGCGCTGCACGCAGGCAAAAGATTTTATCCCATGCAGCAAATGCGATGATTGCGTCGAGATTGCCGATTCGCGAAGCCTCGAAGTTCTAGAAATCGACGGCGCCAGCAACAATGGCGTTGAGGCCATTCGTGAATTGCGCGAAACCATCGGGTTCATGCCTTCTTC
This sequence comes from Bdellovibrionales bacterium, assembly GCA_027451425.1. Classification (GTDB taxonomy): domain Bacteria; phylum Bdellovibrionota; class Bdellovibrionia; order Bdellovibrionales; family UBA1609; genus RBG-16-40-8. The sequence continues at coordinate 1,716 of DAIDJH010000263.1, forward strand.
CGGTAAATACAAAATCTACATAATAGACGAAGTGCATATGTTGACCACGAGTGCCTTCAACGCGCTTCTTAAAACTCTCGAAGAGCCGCCGCCTCACGTGATTTTTATCATGGCCACAACCGAAGCGCAGAAAATCCCCGATACGATTTTATCTCGCTGCCAACGCTACGATTTTCGAAAAATTTCAACAAAACTAATTGCCGCGCACTTAAGTAAAATCTGCGAAGCCGAAAATGTGCGAGCCGCTTCTGAAGCAATTTGGGCGATCGCGCGACAGGGCGAAGGCTCGATGCGCGACGCACAGAGTTTGCTCGATCAGGTGGTCAGTTTTTGCAACGGCGACCTTACGTTGACAAAAGTGACCGAGGCGCTCGGCCTTACCGATCGTGCGCTCCTTACGCGAGCTTTATCCGCCATTGTTACCGGTGGCAACGAAGCCACACGTAAAATTCTTGATTGTTCGGCCGCAATTTTTGAGGCGGGGTACGATCCTCTTGTGTTCATGAAAGACTTTCTTGAGGAGTGGCGCAATCTTCTGCTTGTGAAAATAGGCGGGGGAAGCGCCGAAGATATGCTCGACCTGCCAAAAGATGAAATTGATTATTTGCACGAGCTTACCAAAAAAGTAACTGAAGAAGACATCCATCTTTTGTTTGATGTGGCTTTAAAGGGCATGAATGACCTTCATCATGCCCAAGACACTCGTGTTATGCTGGAGATGATCCTCTTGCGTATGTCCATTGCCCCGAAATTTTCAAATATCGGAGAGTGGGCTGACGACTGGGCTCGCGCTCGATCCGGCGCAAATGCCACAGTTACAGCCGTAAACCACGCCCACTCATCGCCGCCCAAAGAAGCTGTCGCGGCAAAACCGTCGCTTGCCGAAAAATGGAGTGATTTTGTTGATCGCGTACGAAAAGTCAACGGGCTCATCGCCGCCCAACTTGATCAACTCGAACTCATGCGCCTAGAAGGCCAAGAGGCGACAATTGGCGTTTCGGAGAAGCATCAGTTTTTACGCGAGCAAGTGGCCGACCCGTCCTTTCTTAAGAAAATCG
>DAIDJH010000264.1 GCA_027451425.1 Bdellovibrionales bacterium
TACCAATTGAATGAACTCAATAGCGATTGCGTCTGTTCGCTAAAGAAAACGCCGAGGTCAACTGCCGCACTGCCATTGATTGGTATTTGCGTATTTAAGATTTGGCCGACCTGCACGGAGTTCGCCAGTGTACGGTACGTTTCGCCGGCCGCTAGCGGCAGATTTGCCGGCACAACTTGCGCGCCCAGCTCGATCGGATCTACGGTATTGCGGGTGCTCACCTGCAAAACAGCTTGACTGCTGCTGACCTGAACAACGACCGCCTCAGCAATCGGTAAAGTCGTGGTTCGAACTGCAGCGATGAGATTGCTCGCACATGGCGCTCCCGACCAAACATAGTTCATGTTGTAAAACGAAAACTCATCATTCAGACGCACGCCGGCCATTGTCCCTGCCGGGATCACGTATTGCTCCGTATTCTGATCCGCATACACCACGCGGCTTGTCCACTGCGTGACATTATTATTGAACTGCGCGCGTAAATTACCCAAGCCGTTCTTAAGTGTATTTGATGTCAACGTGGCAAGCGGAGTTTGATAAAAGTAGTTCCCGTTAATGCCGAACTGCCCAAATCCCAAATTAAAACTAAAACTGTTGCTGCTCGATGTCGCCTGACCTTGAGAATCGGCAATCGAACTCGACGGTGTCAAGGATGGAACAAGATGCAAGCCCATGTTCATCGTGCCGCTTTTTGTGCTGATGTTGAGGCCAAAGGCATTTATAAATCCACTAAGTAGATTGAAGCCAAAATCGATGCCCGCCTGATCGGTAATCTCAAAATCAATCAATTGCTCGTTAAGAATATAGTCCGAATCGTTGATCACACACGCCGGCACTTGCGAACTCTGTGTAGGAGATTGCCCCCCGCCGAGCGATTCAGCCGCCGTTTGCCCGATGGATTTGAACGTATTGCCGTTACAACCCACGATGCCCGTTAGTATGGCGATTCCAAAAACCGCGCTTATTTTGGTTTTCATTTTTACCCCCCACCACGACTGGACCTTTGTCATGTGCCCTTTGTCCCGTTATGCAAGCTGGTCGGACCTTTGGCGGTCGAACTTTAGGCCAAAAACTTTTGTCGGGGTTATTTCCGGAATGACGTCGTGCGTGTCAAATTGTTCGACTGTTTGGCGACGAATTCGTCTCAGATTTTCACAAGAACTCGCCCGTGAATTTTACGCGCGAGCATCTCTTGTGAAACATTCACAACTTTTTCAAGCGAAACTTCGTACGTGACAAATTGGTCGAGGCCAGCCGCTTCGCTCGGATCATGCGAAATTTCAGCGGCCAGTTTTTGCCACAATTTGAGACGAAGGTCGCGGCTGCAGTTGTTCGATGAGATTCCGAGCAAGCTCACCCCTCGTAAAATCATCGGCATCACGGTTGTTTGCAACTCGGCGCTATCGGCTAGCCCAATGGACGCGACATTCCCCCACAGTTGCACGCGGGCGATGACGGCGGCTAAAGTTTTGCCGCCAAGATTATCAACCGCACCGCCGTATTCAATAGATTCAAGCGAACGCGATTTAAGCGAAAAATCTTTAGGCGAAATCACTTTTTTAGCGCCCAATTTTTCAAGCCGTGAACGCAGCTCCGTTTTACCGGTAAGAGCGTGCACTTCGAAACCCGCGCGCGAAAATGTGCGAATTGCAAACTGCCCCACTCCCCCAGAAGCGCCTGTTACAAGAATCGGGCCCATGGTTGGCGTCTGACCGTTTTGGAGCATTCGTGCCAGCGCGAGTTCGGCCGTGAAGCCCGCCGTACCGAAAATCATCGCCTGGCGCGCCGTCAACTTCATGATCGGCTTATGGCCCCATTCTCGCGGTACAACATTTTCTTCTGACTCGATCACGTACTCGGCGTACCCGCCGTCATGAGTTTCACCAAGACCACAGCCCGTAACCAAAACCGGATCACCCGGCTTGAATTTTTCCGATCGAGATTCGACAACTTCTCCCGCCGCATCGATGCCACCGATGATCGGAAATTTTTTGAAAATGCGACCGGCACCTGTCACGCCTAGCGCGTCTTTATAATTGATGCTCGAAAATTGAACTTTGATTTTGACTTCATAAGCCTTGGGAGCCGCCACTGCTATATCCGCCAGTTCAGTGACAACCTTTTCATTTTGCTGTCTCGATTGAAGAGCTTTCATATCGACTTTTTAATCTCTTTGAGTTTTTTACTCAAGGCTCTGCGTCATATAAATTGGCGATTGTTGAACTGTTCTGGTATTGAAGAATCCAGGTGGGGGGCGAGGGGATCGCGTTCTTCAAATCACAATTTATATTGGCGGCGGTATTGGCGCGGCGTCTCCCAACCCTCGGTCGCTGAGATCGTTCGCACTCGCTGTGGGAGCGTTGGAGCGCCACTCTGGCAGATGGATCGAGATTTTTCCTGGCAATCGATCGAGCTTCGCGCCGACGGGTCTCGGTTTGATCTCGATCTACCCCAGCAACGCTATGGTGACCTCGAGCTGGGACTGCTTGGGCAGCACCAGATGCACAACGCGGCAGTCGCCGTGGCCGGCGTGGCGGCATTAGAGCAGGCAGGTTTCCCGGTGACCGAAGAAGCGTTGCGTACCGCGTTGCGGACGGTTCGAGTGCCGGGCCGACTTGAAGTCATTCGGCGTGAGCCGCTCATCGTGCTCGACGGAGCTCATAATCCGGACAAGATGCTTGCGCTCGTCAACGCGTTGACCGCCCTTTATCCCGACCGTGCCATTACTGGCGTACTGGCGTTCAAACGGGGTCATCATCTCGAGGCGACGATC
>DAIDJH010000265.1 GCA_027451425.1 Bdellovibrionales bacterium
TTTTTTAACTTCCGTTCCATCGTCGGCACGTTTTTTTTCTATTTTGGTTTTAAACGTCAAATCCTGTTGATCGAGACGTTGATGATCGCGAGTTTTCTCGGCATCAAGTTCGTGCTCGCCATGTCGATGAGTTTCGTTGATTTTGTCGTCGTAGTGTTTGCGGGTGTGTTCGAGATCCTGAGTACCGCGGTCAATTTCCTTTTTTACTTTGAGATCGTCGTCTTTTCTGGCCGCGATGTACCTTTGCTCGCCTTGCTCCTTTTCGTTCGCATATTGATTGCGAAGCGTGGTTTTCATGTGATCGAGACGTTCAGAGTCGGACATGCGTTCTTTGTTGAGGGTTTCTTGCGCGGTTTCGTGCTGATGTTTCAGTGATTCGTAGGCGGTTTGATGTTGTCGTTCGAGTTGGCGTTGATACTCGTCGCGTGTTCTTTGCATGTCGGCACGCTCCCGGCGGCTAAGATTTTCGACGTCGTTGCGATTGCGATTTAGGACCTCGGCGTGCTCGGTGGCGATACGGTCGCTCGCTTCTTTGCGGATGTGGTTGACGGCCGCTTCGCCCTGGTCGCGCTCATCTGCCAATTGTTTGTGGTAATTTTGGCGGAGATCTTTCAGCTTGTGCTCGTTGCTTTTGACAATATCCGCGCGTTTGTGCCGATAGCTCTCATTGAGATCGGCGAGATCGCGCGCATTTTGCTCGCGCACACTGGCATTTCGCGAAGAAGAGGATACTCCATCGGCCATGGCTCATTTTAACATTAGTGCGCGCCAAGATTACGTCCGAAAATGGTCTAGGGCGTTGCGCTGGCTTTTTGCACGGTTGTCGGAGGCTGAGGCATCAACGAAACGGCGGGTTTTGGGCAGATCGGACGAAATTGGCTCGTATTGCCGTAGCACATCCACGAGTCCACGTATTGGATCACTTCGGATGCTTGCAACGGATAGTAACCAGGGTATTGCAAATTATCGAGCGTTGAAACCACGGTTCGCGTATCTCCAGTGCTTGTGTTGGTGATGCGGAGCTCGTAAGCGCGATATTCGCCTAGCACTAAGTCGGGGAATATAAAAACCGCGAACGTAATAACAATGACCAACGTGCTTAAGCGCATGCCGGGTGTATCGGAAAAGGACGCTGTTACATAAGTCTAGATTTAGTGCCGAACGACGCCGTTTGTGAGAAGAGTCGACTCCACAATGTGAAAGTACGTGCGAAGGAGCATCTCATAATGAACGGGGCTTAGCCGTTCAATGAACGCCCGCTTTTCTTCAATCGAAGATTTTTGGATCAACTGGTCAAATAATTTTTGTATAACGTCCATATTCTGATTAGTGAAAAAATCGATTTCTTCAGTCGGAGTTTTTAAGATTTGCGCGATTTGCCCATTTTCAAAGAGATGATGGATTCCCATCATCGATTGATTCAAAAGCTTTTCGAGCGCCTCGAGTTTTGTGTCCAGCGGGTTATTGCCGGACGGCTTATCGGCTGATTCCATTTTCGGATCCCATCTTCGGACCTACCCGAATGTCTCGTCATGAGACACAACATCTGCGTAATTTAATTAGAAAAACAAAAAATCGTGAGGGCAAGCGAAAATATGCGTGATTTGACATGATTGGACACAATCTCCTATCATTAATAATGAGGCGGTCTAACTTGAAGCGACTGTCTCGGGATGGATCAATGAACCGGAGAACGGTTAAAAAAGATTTGGAGAAAATCGTTATTGATGAATCAAAGAACCTGGTATTTGATTCTGAGGACGAGCTTTACCGGCATTTCGTCAAAGAAATTTCATTTCTTGAGCGCGAGTATTTTTCTCTCCGCACGGATGACGACATCGCGGAAAGCGAATTCGACAATTACGAAAAAAATTTAAGTGTTCTTCTCGAGAATCCCGACGAAATTTGGCACGATACCTCGACCATGGACGGGGTAGATTTTCATATTTATATCAAAAAATTCGATGTGGAAGAATCTGAAGACGCTGACGCGGTTCTTTTCCACGTGGGGTTTGTATATTTGACCGGCAAGGTGCCGAGTTTTGTCTACTTGCACTTCCCCACAAGGCGCGAAAGCATGGTTGCGAAATATCGGCGCGGCGAAAAAATCTATGATCGAATTGAAGAAAATATCCCGATCGGAGCGATCGATGGTGATGCTTTACATGAGGGCGATGAGTTGGCTCGCGGGCTCTACCAAGCGATGATGAAGGTGAGAAGCGACGCGGATATTAAAGAGGCGGGATTCCGTGAATACGGTCGGTTGCGTGAAAGCACCATTGAGCAGCCGGATGAAATTTGGCGCAGTAACGACACTATGGGTAACGTCCTTGTGAGTTTTATTAGAGAATTCACCGAAGAGGAAGATAAAGGCATACATTATATTGTCGTAACTCTCGAGGATATGGCTTCGAACAGCCACGCGCTGCTTTTTTCATTTCCGACTACAGATGAGGCTCTTGTCGGCCGTTATCGCCACGGCGAAAATTTACAAGCCGACGAAGTTGTACAAGAGGCCAGCCACTAGCAATCGCAAGTGGCCACGCAAAACTACGGGCCAGAACCTTCGAGCGCATGTAAGACCAGCGCATTTTCAGTCGCCCATTGTACTTCAGCCGGAGGCACAGCGGATTTCGATGAATTGCCGATGGCATCTTTGACCATGACCGCAAACATTTTCTTAAGCAAAATGCGGTGGTTGAACATCCACATGGGATTTTCGCTTCGTCGAGCCGCCAATAGCTGGGCCGCCATAATCCGATCT
>DAIDJH010000266.1 GCA_027451425.1 Bdellovibrionales bacterium
GGACGATCCTCTCCTGGGGCGTACGTTTGAAACCCTCAAGTTTGAAGGGGCGCTTCGTGAGAAATCTTTGATACAAATTCGGGTTTCGCACGCGCGCCATTTTAGCGATGGGCCAGCGCAGTTTATTCCGAGGCACGGGATTTATCTTTATTCGATTGGCGAATTGTCGCCTATTGCAGCGCCGACGGGTGCGTTTGCGATTGCTTGTTTGGGCGACCGTGCGCGAATCGGCACACAAGTGGCGGATCAACTTTTTTACGCTGACGTCGCCGATGAACAGTTGAAGTGGGTTATAGAACCAAGGCCATTAGATGCAGCGGGTGTTAAAGTTTGGCAGGCTGAGATGGCGAAAGCTGTCGATGCGAAGATACTTTGGCTGGATACAGATCAAAACTCTGACGACAACTTGTACAGTCGTATGTATGATCGCGCATTGATCTATTGGGAAGACATGGATGGGCATGCGCTCATTGAGCGCTTAGCCGCGCGTCTTAAGCTGACACTGCGAGCGCCAGGGTTTGAAAATCGTCTCGAGACGACAAGCCTGTCCCGCTGGGGTGGTGTGCGAACGATGGATTTTTACAAGGAGTGGGGTATTGAGCCCAGCGTGCTCCGTGGGCTAGCTCTAATTTCGTGTGCATTTCAATCATACGGCGGTTTTGTTGAGGAACTCGTCCAAGCCCGCGTCGAAGTATTAAAGGACCAATACGGCAGGGCCACGCCGTGATTATTCAAGATCGCGTGATTTGTCTCAGCAAAGTAAAATATGGTGAGGCCGACCTCATTTTGAAGTTTATTTCGTCGCGCGGCGAAGTGTATTCGGCCATCGCAAAATCGGCACTCAAAAGTCGCAAACGCTTTGGCGGCGGGATTCTCGAGCCGACACATCATCTGACGGTTACGGTGAAGCGCCGATCGACGGACGAATCGGGGAGTGACGAGCGATTATCGGTGCTTGAAGAGGCAACGCTCCTTGAGGATTTTGCCAAACTCAAGACTGATTACGATCGAATCGATATGGCTTTACAGTTTGTGCGCATCGTCGCCACGGCCGCTCGCGAAGGCGACACGAATCGAGAAGTTTTCAATTTGCTGGGGCATGGTTTGAGGGCAATTGAGACAACTCGAGAGCTCGGCTTTTTACGTTTGCAATTTCAACTCAAGTTTTTACATTTGCAGGGCGTATTGCCGGCTGACGATCGCTACCAAGCCATCGTGCGAGTGCCTATCCGCGATCACGAGCGGCTCGAAGCCGAAATCACGACTCAACTGGCGGGTCTTTTAGATTGGCGTGAACTCGCGATCGAAACCGAGCAGCGTCTTGTGGGCTATCTTCAAAATTAAATCAATTTGGCGCCAACGGATTGTTAAGTTGGTTGAGCGGATTGGTCACTGGATTTGTAAGAGGTGTCGCAAGGGGATTGGGCGGTGGCGAGGTCGAGGTTTCGCCGCTTGTTGGGGCGTCATCCCAATGATAGTTGATCGTCGCCATCAGAATGTACTTGTTATACATCGACGCCGGAACGTCTGAGCTATTGACGGTGTAGGATCCGGTAAGAACGCCGTTCCAGTGCGAATTGACAATTTTCGTGATGCCGGCCGCGACTGTCGTGTCGTCATCGGTTTCACTATTCTGGACACCATTGTTTTTGTTCGGGTACACCATCCGGTAGTCAGTGAGGGCTACATCCCAAAGGACATTCTTAAATTTTTTAACGGGAGCGGTGTAAATCAGGCCTAAGTTGAGTTCATTGAATGCGTAATTGTCTCCAAGCGCAGCGTTGTAAACAATGCCAAAATATCCGATGAGTGCGGTCTTCTTTTGCTGGTCGTAATATTTCGTTTCTGATTGCGTGAGCGCGTATTTCCAAGCTGTCGCGTTGTTAGCCGGGCCGCTGTAAGCCAAAAGCGAATTGTCGTGGCGGATGTCGAAGGTTGTTTCAGAAAACCAGTCGGGGCGATTGACAAGAAGCCAATCCACTTCGCCAGTGTACGAGTCTAAAATATCGGGACGATTCGTTCCCCCGGAGAGATCGTTATAATCCATGTCGAGGGTTTCGTAACCCGGAGTAAAGGTCAACCGCGATTGTTTACCATGCCACATGCCTTTTAACGTATAAGGGAGATCGACGGTCAGATCCGTCGGGTCGCCAGCCGCGAAGGCGGAGTTAAACGACCACATGTAATTGCCATTTACGATAATGCTCATTTCCGACGTGTCTTTATAGAAAAGTTGTCGTGTCACCATCAGATTCTCATCAGTGCGCCCCCCACCTTGATTGGATGGATTACCCGTCGATGCGTCGCCGTTATTGGCCTGAAGAAGAATGTCCGAGTCGTAGATCAGAGACGAAGAAGCGTCGATGGACCATTTTTTCTTAGACGCTCGCTCGTTATTCATCATGGCGGCGATTCGCTCGATATTTTCTTCTGCTTTATTATCGAGGCCAGGGGAGTTTTGTGAGTTATCGAGGACGTATTGGAAGTTAGCCTTCGCCGCTTTGAGTTTATTTTGCGACATTTCGATGAGTCCAAGGTAATACGCCGCCGCTGGAGACAAAACCGGATCGTTGGCCGCTTTGACGTGGGCAAACGAGCTCGCCGCCCTATTCAATTCATTTAGCTTATAGTGGATCAGGCCGGCATAATAATTTTTTGCGGTACCGGTTGTACCGCTCACCGGCGCGAGTTTTAAGGTCACAAGAGCGGCGTCTAGCTTATTTACGCGATAGAGTGAAACGCCGTACTTGAAAT
>DAIDJH010000267.1 GCA_027451425.1 Bdellovibrionales bacterium
AGCTCCTCGTACATGATCGCTTTATGGTGAAAATACACCATGAGATTCATGTGATGGCGGGCGAGCAAAAAGTCGTCAAATGCATAAAGCGCGCGCCGGTTGAGGGCAAGAAACAGCTCATGATCGATTTGGCAGTAGGTGAGATTGGTAACGATCCATTCGAGCTCAATGCGGCCATAATTGGTGCCGCAAAAATAAGCATCACGCTCAAGATAATCGAGCCGGTCAGCGTCGAGTTCCGAGGAGACGATCTGACTTAAGATCGAGCGAAAATCAATATTGCGGTCGCAAAAAAAAGCTTTGTCGGCGGCCAGGCGTTTGTCGATAAGGGCCGCGATGCAAACCGGCGGAATGTCGCTGAAGTTTTCTTTCAAGACTTCGGTGAGAGACGAATCGGTGATAAATTTGATGGTGTAATCTTCGTGGTTGGCCTGGCGATCGTGAGCGAACGCGTTGGCCGGCAATTTCAAATCGGCGCGTAAATTTTTATAAGCTTTGATTTTGAGCTTTGAGACTCTCGGCATGACCTCTTCGGTCGCGTGGCTCAGCGGACCGTGGCCGATATCGTGCAGTAAAACAGCCAGGCGTAACGTTTGTCGGAGGCGCGTGCGAGTCGATTCGGAGCTAAATTTGTATTTACGAAAAACGCTGTCGAAAATGAGCGAGGCGACGTGGGCCGCTCCAACCGAATGTAAATATCGATTGTGCGTCGCGCCCGGAAAGCTAAACTCGGCAAAACCCAATTGTTTGATTTGCCGAAGGCGTTGAAATGCCACCGAATCGAGCACGTTCGTTTCAGCGTCGGGGATTTCAAGCGTACCATGAATAGGATCGCGGATTTCCATTTGCTTTCTGTTCTCCCAAATTGTGTGATAGAAGTCACGTGCGCGGAGGGGTATATGAAACAATATCTCGATCTAATGGAGCGAATCTTAGCCGAAGGCTCAACGCGCGAGGATCGCACTGGTACAGGTACAATTGGCGTATTCGGTCACCAAATGCGGTTTAATTTGCAAGACGGGTTCCCTTTGGTCACGACCAAGAAGCTTCATCTGAAGTCGATCATTCACGAACTTCTATGGTTTTTGCGTGGTGATACCAACGTTGCATATCTTCGTGAAAACGGTGTGCGCATTTGGGATGAATGGGCTGACGAAAACGGCAATTTGGGCCCCGTGTACGGCAAACAGTGGCGATCGTGGCAAACTCCTGAAGGTCAAACAATTGATCAAATCACTGACGTGATTGAGAGGATTCGCACGAACCCTTATTCGCGGCGCCATTTGGTGGTGGCGTACAACCCGGCGGATGTATCAAAGATGGCTCTGCCGCCATGCCATGCGTTTTTTCAATTTTATGTGGCCGATGGGCGGTTGTCGTGTCAGCTTTATCAGCGCTCCGCCGATGTTTTTTTGGGAGTGCCATTCAATATCGCCAGTTACGCCCTTCTCACGATGATGGTGGCGCAAGTGACCGGCTACGCTCCCGGAGATTTTGTACACACATTTGGCGATGCGCATTTGTATCTAAATCACATCGACCAGGCGCGATTGCAATTGACGCGTGAACCGCGGCCACAGCCTAAGATGTGTTTGAATCCTGAACGGAAAAGCATTTTTGATTTTAAATACGAAGATTTTCAACTTGTCGGGTACGATCCGCATCCACATATTAAAGCCGAGGTTAGCGTGTGAGCATAATGGTTGCACATATCGTGGCGGCGGCAAAAAATGGCGTGATTGGCCGCAACGGGCAACTCCCATGGAGTATCCCCGAAGACATGAAATGGTTTCGTGAGCGGACGCGCGGCCGCGCGCTCGTTATGGGGCGAAAAACGTTTGAAGCGGTGGAGCATCCGCTGCCCAATCGTCTAAATGTGATTGTAACCCGGCAAAAAAATTATCGCCCAAAAGAACGAGGCAGCGAAAGTGAGTCTTCGACTAATGCTCCTGTGCACGTTGTTTCGACAATCGAAGAGGCGCTCGAATACTGCAAGGCGCGAGCGGCTCAATATCACAATGAAATTTTTATTATTGGCGGCGGCGAGATCTATCAGCAGTCCGTTTCATACGTCGACACGATTTATCTCACCCGTGTTCATCGCGATTATGACGGGGACGCGTTTTACCCAGCTCCCGATTCAAACAAATTTAAATTAATTGAAAAAATAGACCGCGATGTGCCCGTGCCGTTTAGTTTTGAAACTTGGCAGCGCCGACCGATCGAAAGATAAAGTTCGTGTCGAAATAATCCGCCCGGCATTTTTGGCCAGGCGGCGATTCAAAAGCGTGCGATCGATTCACTTCACATCGAAATACAGAGCATCGCTCGCGACTTCGTCGCATTTGTTGCCAGAGGGGTCGGTCGCTTTCATCGTGATGTAACCATTGTCACCCCAGTCTGTTCCCCACGAATTGCGGATGAGCCATGTACCCACGCCAGGCGGTAAGTTGCCGTTTTTATCAAAGACACAGTTGCCATTTTTGTCGACTGAAGTTTCGCAATCGTAGCCTTCGATCACAACCATGTGATTGAGGTCGCTCGGGACTTCATCGGAGCAGGTGTTGTACACGCCGTCTGAGTAGTTGCCCCAATTGTTATCGGCGACAATGTCGATAGAAACGGATTGGTGCAGTACGCCGACCACATACGCGATATCTTGAAACGACGGTGTTGGAGAATTTGGGAATTCACCTCCGTTATTGCCCAGAAGTTTGTACGAAATTGCCGAGGCTACGGGTGTTTC
>DAIDJH010000268.1 GCA_027451425.1 Bdellovibrionales bacterium
TGCTCCAATTGAACGTCATGGCCCCTATGGGAGAATCATAGGCCCTATCGACAGGCGTTTGATCTCGACTTGGGTCAAAGCGCACGCTGTCGAAAAGCGTGTCATCCACCACTATGTCACCGCGTATTGTTTTAACTCCCGTACGAAGAAATTCATTCACTAGATACCACATCGATTCGGACACAAACCCCGGGTCGCCGTCACCGCGAAGGTAAATTGCCCCATTGAGCACGCCGTTTTTCACAGGTGCCGTCGCCAAAAGATCGGTTTCAAACTGGTGGCCGACGGGCATTTTTTCTAAAATCGCCGCGGCCGTCACAATTTTCGTGAGCGACGCCGGCGTCATACGCGAGTTCTCGTTCAGTGACGCCAATATTTTCCCACTTGCGACACGAGTCACGACTAGACCAAGATGCGATTTTTTTATTCGGGAGTGCATCACCAAACGGTTCATTGCTCTTTGAAAATTCTCAACTGGCGCGGCTTTTGACGTAACTGAGTTTAGCAAAACAATCGCCATAACCAAACAAAACGAGGCAACTAATACGCTGTTAATTATTTTGGGCATGGTCAATTTTTGCATTAATCGTTATGATTGATCAATGACCAAACGCGAATGGTACGTCAATTTTGGACTTGTCGTCGGATTGTGGGCTCTCGACTTTTTTTCAAAAATTGCAGCGCGCACTTATATCCATGGCCTTAAATTTTACGGCCCGCTCGGATTCATCGTTCATTACAACCCCGGCGCTATGTTGGGCACGTTTGCAAGTTTACCGCCCGTTTTGCGGATTGTGTCACTTTCGACTGGCGGCGCCTTTTTGTGTTTTATTTATCTAGCGCTCCAACATTTAATCCCTCAACACGCCATGCGGCTACGAATCGGGATGTCGATTTTACTTGGCGGAATTCTTGGCAATGTCACCGACAGAATTCTTCGCGGTTCTGTTACTGATTTCATTCTATTCGGAAATTATTCGCACACCACCCCCGCCTTCAATTTCGCCGATTCCGTACAGTGGATTGGTTACGTGCTTATCGTCTATTCGCTTATCAAGGACGGACATTTATTCTGGCCCGAATACAATATCCGCCGAAAAATTTGGGTGAATCCCACCTTTCAAATTCGATTCATCTCGATGCTTTTGGCGATGGGCCTTGGATTTGTCGTCATCAGTGGCGTTTTCTTTTATACTTATTTGAAGGTGACCATCGATTCGCTTTTCGTGGGAGTTGTCCCAGCCGTTGAGCATCGCTACTTGACGCCGTTTTTCATCACGTTCACGGTTATTTCATGCGGATTTCTACTCCTGTTATTTATGATTGGCCGAATCGTCTCTCATCGTACAGCTGGGCCACTCTACGCGTTTGAAAAATATTTAACAGACCTATTAGAGGGCAAAGATCGCCAACTCAAACTTCGCGAGGCTGATGATTTTCAACATTTAGAAGATCTCGCGCAAAAACTGCGGGAGCACTTTCAGCATTCGCGCGGCGAATCGCAGTCGACAGGCGAATCACAGACGAGCAGCGGTAATTTTGTTCAGAAAAAAACGTTTTGATTTTTCGTCACCTTCGTCATTTGCGACAAAAAAATCACCGTTAGGGTTTCGCACCAGCCCCACCGGATGTACAGTACGTGAAACGCCGGGACGCGAACCGCCCGCATAAATAATCTGCACATCTTTGTGAGTTTCTAAAGATTCCACCAGCACCGCATACACCGCGTGACTGCGTAGATCGGCAATGGAATACGCACCCCAAACAAGCGGCACAGCTTGATAATCCAAAATCTTAGCGATTGTTGCGTCGGCCCCTATTTTTTCGAAGCATCGAAGCGCCACATCCAAGCACGCGCGAGCATCATCGAGCGCCCGATGCGCCTGACCCTGATTCAATTGAAAAAATTTAATTAAGGTTTGGAGCCGATGGTTCGGCGCATTTGAGAATGCTTTTCGCGATAGCAAACTCGAGCAAAAAGCAGGTTGCCGCGGTAGAGTCAGCCGCGCACGTTCAATTTCAATCGCCAAAAAACCCAAATCAAACGGCGCGTGGTGAGCCACCACAAAACCATCCGATATAAAACCATGAAGCTGCACAATCGCCGTATGGATTGCGGGTGCATCAACAAGCATTTCATTTGTGATATTATGGATGGCGATGACTTCAGCGCTCATGGGATTTTGCACTCGAACCAACGTCTGAAGCTCGTCGATGACTTTACCGTTTTGCCACTTAACGGCGGCAATTTCACAAATTTCCGATGATAGCGGGTATTGGCCCGACGTCTCAACGTCAACAGCAATCAACGTTGAGTCATGCCATAGATTTTGCAAATCATTTTTTTGCGCCAACGCCTTCGACCTTCTCCGTTAATTTATTAACGAAGTCGTCGTAAGTTTTATCGACAGCTCGATTATCGACAACACGTCGACGAGGGCTAACCTTGCCCGATTCGTTGTCGGTCGCCGCTTTTCTCGCCGGGGCCGGCACGGCTTTCATACGAATTCGAAACTGAACGAGTCCGTTCGTATCGTGTTTGCCGGCGAGTTCTCCCGCCAAATTTTTAACCGTCACTTTGCCGAACACATCGACGCCTTCGTTTACGATACCTTGTTGAGCTTTATCAGAGACGAGGTCAAGTCGCGCGTCGGCGATATTGCGAAAGCGATCCTCATCCCCCTCACGATATGGAATTTCGGAGTTGATATATACATTCGCATCTTTGAGGCCACCCATGATCC
>DAIDJH010000269.1 GCA_027451425.1 Bdellovibrionales bacterium
CTTCGAGTGCTCATTCAATAAATAAATTGGCTTCTCATTTTCGCGAGTGGGGCCGGATACGCCGATTTTCTTTAGAAGCGTCGACGTCGTTCGATACTCTTCGCCGATAATAGCGTCACAAGTCTTTAAAATCTCTCGCGCTCTCTCGCTGATATCTCCCCAATTACCGATAGGTGTGGCAACAACGTAAAGCATGGATCACGGCTCATTTGAATTTGCCGGTGTAGGCGTCGGAGATTTTAACGACGGATCAAAATACCGATGATGAAGTCTCGGCTTCCAGTACGCCGGAGGGTTTGCAAGATGAAATTGCACTTTTGACCCACTCGAGTCAATTAAACTATTTTGATTTGTATCTTCTGAATCAGTTTGCGGTATTTCTGACGGCGGCTGTATTATTCTAGGCGGAGGTGGCGGCGACCCATTTGAAGGGCCAGGACCGAAACGCGAACCACCAAATGGCAGTTGCGTGGGCACAGTACCGCTCTGTGGGCCGCCCGAGTTGTTGAATACGTCGTCATCGTTATATCCCTCATCCGCTTGTGCATAGGCTCGAATCGAACCCATCAACACGTGAACACTCAAGAGACCACAGCAGACGATCGCAAAAAGACGTCGCAAGCCCACAGCGCGTGATAAACAACTCTAATTACTGAGCTGTTTCTTTTTTGTGTTTTTTCATTTTGGCGTGTTTTTTCCAGTGCTTTTTCGCCATTTTTTTAGCATGCTTTTTGTGCTTCCAGTGAGCTGCGTGCTTCGCATGATGCGCAGTTGCAGCTGGTGCAGCGGCGGGAGCAGCAGTCGGTGCAGCGCCAGTGGCGGTGCCAGATTGAGCGTTCACAACCGCAGCAAACATAAGAGCTGCTAGTAAGCCCAGAATTTTCATATTGTTCTCCTTTGTGTTCAGCTAGGGACCTCCCCTAGACTTTCGTGCACATTTGACGCGATAATTACTTTTGATGCAAGAGCTTGTTTAATTTTATGACAGCCTGAGTTAATCTCGACCGCTGGATTTTACGCCGGGAGTTCACCATCTTTGTCCGACAAAAATCCGTAGATGGAAAAAACATTTTCGATCCCGTTACACGCGATGAAGATGCACGACTCGTAGTCTGGCGGCGATCGACCTTTTGGGTCTGCCTCATTGGTTACATCGGTTATTATTTGTGTCGCGCGAACTTACCGGCGGCGTTTCCGCTCATCAGTCAAACGTTTCATTATTCCAATACGCAGCTCAGTTACATTGGAGCTTTTTCAGAAGCTGCCTATGCTTTAGGCAAATTTATCAACGGGCCGCTGACCGACAAAATCGGCGGTCACAAGGTTTTTCTTGCCGGGCTCGCTGGCGGGATCGTCTTCAATTTTGCGTTTGCCGCCAGCCACACGCTCTTTGCTTTCATTATCGTTTGGTGTTTCTGTCGGTATTTTTTATCCATGGGCTGGGGCGGGCTCGTCAAGATGATTGGCCAATGGTATCCGCCCGAAAAAAACGGCACAATCATGGGGTTGATTTCCATCAACTTTCAATTTGGTGGAGTACTCGGCACAATACTGGCTGGCTACTTAGTTGCCTGGGGTTTTGGCTGGCGCGGCGTTTTTATTTACCCCGCGCTCATCGGGGTTGTGATACTCATTTGGTCCGCCTTCGCGGCAAAAGAACGGCCCGGTGATGTGATTAAGGGCGTGCAAGTCGACCGTTCGCACGCCGATTCCCCACTTGCCGTTAGAGAAATTAAAAACGGCGAACGCGTCTCTGTACGAAAAATCATTAGCGCGCTTTTGCGCTTGCGCTTATTTCAATATCTAATGACATTCAGTTTTCTCATGCACGTTTTGCGCTCTTTCTTTTTCTTTTGGACGGCAAAATTTCTCGTCGACATCGGCATGCACGACTCAACCGCGATTTTCAGTTCGGCGCTATTCCCGCTGTTTGGTTGCCTCGGTACGATCCTTCTTGGATGGTACACCGATCGCTTCGCGCGCCGCGATCGTGCCAAGCCCATGTGGATGATGTTGGTGATTTTGGCCGGATGTTTACTCGCCATCACGTTATTCATCCACTCGCGTCTATTGGTGGTGATGTTGCTGTCGGCCTGTGGATTTCTCGTGCTTGCGCCGTACTCTATGTCAGCAGGGGCACTCACCCTCGATATCGCCGGCCCCGATGCCGCCGCTACAAGCGCCGGCTTACTCGACGGAGTCGGTTACATCGCCGGGGCCATCGCCACATTTATCGGAGGTTATGTCTCCGATCATTTTGGTTGGATCGGCGTGTTTCGGTTTCTCGCCTGCTCCGCCATCGTCGCCGCACTCAGCGCCTATATGATGAGCCGAGGTTTTCAGAAAATTTCTGACTAGTACTTCTGCCCGGTCGCTTGCAAGTTATTCACTTCACAGGCGGATGTGCCGTTTGAAATGAGGAATGTTTCAATTTGCAAAGTTCCCGCCCCCGCCACGGTTGGAAAACTATTAAGGTTCGCGCTGATCGCAGAAGCCGGACTCGCTGTCGCATACCCACTCGATGCCGCCCAAGTCGATCCGTTCCAATACCAAAAGTTTGAGCCATTGCCACTCAGAGCGTAACGCTCACCCGCCGTACAACCATTAGCCCCCAAAGTTTCAGCAAAGCCATTGGCATTGAGCGCCTGATAAGCCGATCCGATCGCCGCATCCGACGTGATGG
>DAIDJH010000270.1 GCA_027451425.1 Bdellovibrionales bacterium
CCTTTGGCCGACGTGATGAGGATATGCGGGTTGAAACCAAGACTCATGTCCGCATATTTTTTTTGATTTTGAATACCCTCAACGTCGAGTCCCAATTTTTTTAAGAGTGCTTGAAGGTAGATGAGTTCGTTATAATCGTCTATGACTAAAAAAACTCGAAGCATTTTTAATTGTGTGATTTTTATTTTGAAGCCGTCAACCCGGCGAAAGGGCCAGATTAATTGTATGAACTGAAACGCGGCCTTTTGGCCATGAAATATATCGCCTTTGAACTTCTGCCGGTCTATTTGATTGGCCTTACGATCTTTATTCTGGTTTTGTGCATGATCCAATCCTTCCAGTGGGCCGAATATGTGATCGTGCATGGCGCAAAATTGTCAATCGTTCTTCAGATGGCCGCGTACATCACGCTAGGTTTTCTCCCCATTCTTCTCCCGATCGCGCTTTTGTTCGCGGTACTGCTCACATATGGGCGTTTAAGCGGTGACTCCGAAATCGTGGCAATGAAAGCGCTCGGGTTAAGTACGTATCATTTACTGATTCCGACACTGTTCATCGGTTTTGTTGTGTCGATTGTATCTCTACAAGTGTCTTTTCGCCTGGCCCCATGGGGAAATAGGCAAATGAATACTCTCCTCACTCAACTTGCCGAAGCTCGGCCGACGCTCACCCTTCGCGACGGCGTTTTTGCCGAAGGCGCATTCGATCTTGTCATATACGCAAACCATGTCGATTCCGCGAGTAATCTTCTCTACGATGTTTTCATATACGACGAACGCGATCCAAAATCACCGGTGACGATCATCGCCAAACAAGGGCGAATGATTGCGCACAACACAGGGTCCGGCCAAGCCGCATACCTGCAGCTGTCTGACGGCAATGTCCATAAATCGTCGAAATCGTTTTATACTAAAATCGATTTTTCAACTTACGACATCAATCTATTCGACCGCAATAAAGTCAGAAAAGAAAAAATCGGCCCCGAACAAATGAACATGCAGGAATTGTATTCGGCGATTAAAAAAATACCGCCAAAAGATCCCGACAGGCTGGACTATGTCCTTGAATGGAACAGGCGGTGGGCTCTTTCAGTGACCTGCTTGATACTTGCACTTGTCGGTATGGGGCTCGGCACCGTCACTAACCGCCGCACATCGAGAAGCGGCGGCATGGTTATTTGCGTCGCCGCAGTCGTGATTTATTGGACCATGCAGGTCGGCTTCGAAAGTCTTGCGCGCAATGGGCAATTGTCCGTTTCGATCGCGGTTTGGATGACCAACCTTGCCTTCCTCGGATTCGGCATTTATCAATTCCAAAAAGTTCGACAGAGTTGAGAGATCGCGCGCATCGCGTATAGGGAATGCTCCATCGCAAATAAGATCGAGCCCCCCGAGCCCCGGATCGTATGGAAATGTCGGCAACACCGCCAAAGTTTTGCTGAGTTCGCGCGCAAAATTTGCGGTCTTTAGAGTTCCACTTCGCCGCTTGCATTCGACAACAAATGTTAGCTCTGATATGCCGGCAATCAATCGATTTCGCGCGTGAAAAAAATCGCGCCTCATTTGACTATTGGGACCGAATTGACTGATCACGGCACCACCGGCCTCAACAATTGGCTCAATCCATTCGGTTAAACTGGAGGGATAAACCTGCATCAAACCTGCCGGCACAAATACAATTGTCGGTCGCCTGCAAAGAAGCGCCAACTGATGGGCTTTCATATCAATCCCGCGCGCCCCACCGCTTACAACGACAACAGCTTGCCCATCAAACACTTTTGGTAATTCTTGCTCCATCCAGCGAAGCGATTGAGACGAAGGGTTGCGGCTACCAACAATCGAAATGCAAAATCGCTCATTCCAAATGGGTTGCCCCCAGTATGTGAGAAAATGGGGCCGAATGGCCATCTTTTCAAACGCGCGCGGGTAGTCTGCCGCTCCCGGAAAAGTGATATTCACTTTCGTTCTCTCGCACCATTCTCTTTCTTGATCAGAAAATAAATCGAACATGAAATGAGGCTATGCAACCGATACGCCAACATCGCGCGGTCATCTTAATGGATTTCATGAAAAATCGAGTCCGATTACATCCGACTATTGGAAGTCGTCAGGGTTTAAATCCGAATCATCGGAACTGTTGGAACTACTTTGTGACTTTGTCGTCGGCGGCTCAACAGTATTGCTCGCCAGCGATCCGTAGCCGGTAAGATCACCGGTGAGAACATCGGACCATGCCCGAACAACGAGGGCGGTGGCAAAATGAGGAGTTGTTTTTACAACACGCAACCACCCAATTGGGCGCACGTTCTCAAGAACTTTTGTTTTGGCATTGCGCACTTCGCGATTGGCCCGGATCGGCAAAATATCACCAACATTCAGCCCATCGTCCGCACCGCGATTGAGGTAGGCCACTGATTCATTGCCATAAATCTGCCTCTTATTAAAAAATGAACCGCCGACAATTTGCGCGACAACTTGGCTATGAGGCCCTTTTTCTGACATCTTCACGCTCTCAATTTTGCCGTGGACCAATTCCGAACCGATTTCTACAGGGTTCACAATTCGTAAGACAAGGCCGCCCTCTACGACGCGCAGCTCGCTGAAATGGACGAAGTATTGTTTCTCTTCGGGGCCGACCACGAAGCCGAACCCCTTGCCGTGCATCCAAGATTTCGCCTTTC
>DAIDJH010000271.1 GCA_027451425.1 Bdellovibrionales bacterium
TCGCTACTCCCATTTCTCTGCGACCACCTTCAGGTTGGCCCGCAAGGGGTTACCCATCTGATGGCACACCTTTTTCCGAAGTTACGATGTTAAGTTGCCGAGGCCATCATTCATCAGACAGTGCGCAAATTAAAGGCGAAGTAAATAGTCGTTATAGATAAGGGTCGCTTGCGAGCAAATAATTCTTAACGTAATCGCGGACTCCGGCCTCGAGGTCGTAAAGCGGCTCTGAAAGATTTTGTGCACAGGCTTTTGCCATCACCGCCTCAGTAAAATATTCATATTGATTGCGAATATGGGCGGGTATGTCGATCCACTCGATATTGGTTGGATGACCCATTTCGCGAAATACCGCTTCAGCTAAGCTCAGCCATGTCCGCGCGCGACCAAAACCTAGATTGTAGATGCCTGAAGCGAAATTCTTTTTTTGAAAAATTTCGATCATCCATCGCGTGATATCTTTTACGTAAACAAAGTCGCGTAACTGTTCACCGTCCCGATAGTTGGGGTTGTGTGAACGAAAAAGGCGCAAGCGACCCGACGCTTTGATTTGTAAAAACGCCTTGTACACAACGCTCGCCATCTCGCCTTTGTGATATTCGTTGGGGCCATAGACGTTGAAAAAACGCAAACCAACCCAGCGTTGGGGCGTTTGGGCTTGTTCGAGCGCCCATATGTCAAAATCTCGTTTTGAGCGGCCATACAAATTTAGCGGTGAAAATATTTTGGTGTCGCTTGCATCGTTGAAACCGGCTTCTCCGCCGCCGTAGACGGCGCCGCTGCTGGCGTAAATAAATGGAACTGATTTGTCGTGTGAATAGCGGAACAACGTTTGTGGAAAATCAATATTATTGACGACAAGCTTTTCCCAATCGGTTTCAGTAGTTGCGGATATGGCGCCCATGTGAAAAATAACTTCGGGGGCCTCATTTTGGGGTAATGAAAGAAGCCAGTCGAGAAACGATTTTGGATTAAAAAATTTTTCAAACCGACTTTTACGGAGTGGCTCAGACCGTTCGTTCAAGTCAACGGTGTCGACGCAAACGATATCCTCTCGTCCAATTTCATTAAGCGAGCGGACTAGATCTGAACCAATAAATCCATTGGCGCCGGTGACTACAATCATTGCTCAACCTTTAGATGCATTCTCGATGACCGTCAATGATCCGAGCAAAGACGGTCTGCAATTGGTGGTCCTTTTCGGAATATTGAAAATCGCGCTTAGGGGGGCTTTGTTCGGCAATCAGCGAATCAATCGATTGCTGGATATCTGCCACGGTGATTTTTTGCCTACGCATTCGGACGATAATTTCATCGACAATATAAAGGAGTGCGTCGCCCGTAATCCGATCTTGGCGATTGGCGAGCTTTGCATTTTGGGCGAGATCCTTTGCCGAAACACCCGGGGGTTTTTTGCGAAGGTCAAAGTAAAATTGCTGAAAACAGCGTATGCGGCGAAGGAGTTTTGCGGTTGGTCTTCGGTCCCGTCCTTTGGCGGACTTGGCCAGAGCGGCCGAAAAGAGCTCTCGTGGTGCAATGGGTTGGGCAAGGTTCGCTAGTGCAATGAGCGCCGCGCGCATATTGAGAATGGCGGGGCGATTGATGCCATCGGCGACCTTTCGTGTCTTGTGCCGGGTCTTTGTCGATTCTAAGACAGTAAAAGCTTTGTAAAGACGGGTTACGAGTGTGGAGTTATGGGCGGTCAAGAATTGTATTTGGCGAGAGTCGTAGCCGATCTGTTTGAGAAACAACGTCAAAATCGATTTTTGTAACTCTTGATCAAACACGCGAAGAGACCAATGCTTGTCAAAGCAATCGAAGCTGCGCTTTTTCCCGAATTTTAAATAATCAAATGCTTGCGCAAAGGTTTGCACAATCTCTCGAGCCTTTGTCTTTTGTTCATTGAGCGTCGTTGAAAAGCGTTCGACATCATCGTACCTGTACTGGTCATGTCGAAGGCCAAATTGGCGAATGCTGCCGTAATCAATAATTCCGCTACTCGCTAAGACGTTATCGCCGTCCCAGTCGAGCCATGCAAAAATGTAGTCACGGTCGAGCTTTGCAGTAAAGCGAGCAAAATTTTCGGCTATTCGCCTGAGCATAAGAGCATCGCGATTTTTGTGCTTTGAGCTGAAGCGTATCTGGCCGTTGCGATATTCTCGATCGATCAAATAATCCGTGGCGCAGCGAAGTGCTTCAAAATTGCTTTGTTTCAGATGCATAAAAATATGCGCGGGTCGCATGAGGTTGGGAGCTGCACGTACGCCAATCCCGTTGCCGCCGCCGATATCGATGACGGCGAGCATGCGCTCAGTTTGCACGGAATTTCGGTGAAATATTTCGGAGAAAATTGCGGCTCCGATAAGTTCATCCAAATCAGCCAATCCACAGCCGTAGCCATACCGAGTTGAGCCGGATCTCAAGGGCTTGTTTGCTTCTACAAAACCTGGTGCCAAGCAGGTTACGCCAGTGCCGCGGCTGCTGACGTCCCATGTGACTCCAGCGTGAGAGATTTGCCCATTCCAAATCGAACGTCCATCGCCCGACGTTTTGCCCGATTTATTGGGGTGTTGAAGTTGCAGATATCGTGTTGCCATATACGGATAGGCTTTCATCACATGCGGCATATACCGTATGTTTTGCTTTTGGTCGTATTCATTGA
>DAIDJH010000272.1 GCA_027451425.1 Bdellovibrionales bacterium
CTCGCGTTAAACGGGTTCGCCCCCGTTTTAGTCCACATCGCGTATTCTCCAGGGTCTGGCGTGTCGAGTCTTGTCGAGAGAAGAAGCCCCACCTCATCCGCGCGGATATCTGGATGTAACGCGAGCACATTGGCTTGGCTGACGCCATTCCAGGTTTCTTCAAAAATTTCAGCACGAAGCCCCCACCGACACGCGAGATCCGACAGCCACTGTGCCGCAGCCAAAGTACCGTGGCCCATCGTGGAGTCAATTGAGATCAACTTACGCGAAAGCTCCACGATATTCGGATGCGTTTCGCTCAAGCAAGCCCCTGTATCGACTTCTCTATAATTTCACCGGCCGTTCGAATATCTTCGCTCGTTATCACTGCCGGAATAAGAAATCGCAGGCGATATGTGCCGTGTCCACAGGTGAAACAGATAAGGCCATTTTTAAACAAAGCGTGTGCAAGTTTGTCGACCTTTTCTTTCACTCCACCAAATGGTGTAACGGCAACCATCAGTCCCATGCCCTCGGGATCTTGCAAATGTCCCCGGCAGGTCGTTTCACCCAAACGCTTTAACATTGTGATGAACTCATTATGAATCTGTTGAATTTTCCCCTTCGGCCCCATGAAGTTTTCTTTGTCGAGCACCTCAAGAATTTCAAGCCCGGCCGATAAAGCTGCCGTCGATCCTGAAAACGTGCCCGAAATGAGACCCGGCTTTGGATTCATTTCTTGGGTGAAAAAGGTCGCTCCCGTTTGCGCTGTTTTTGCCACCGTGCACACGTCTACGTAGTCGCCAATGCCGAGAGTTTCAAAAGCAAAAAAGTTCCCCGTGCGCATAAAAGTTTGGACCTCGTCCACCCAAACTGGGATCTTTTTTTCGCGACAGAAGTCGAGCATGGGCAAAAAGAATTCTCTCGGCGCAACGTTGTAGCCGCCCTCGCCCTGCATCGGCTCAAAAGTAAAACAACAAATATTGTTTTCATGTTTGGCCACGTGCTCTTTCATTATGCGCGTCGAATTTTCAATGCTGCGCTGATCTTTTTTATCAAACCATGGGATGCGTAAAACCTCGTGATACTCGGGAAGCCCTACGCGAAATGAGGGGTTGTCCGTTATTTCGGCCATCATCGACGATCGCCCCGCAAACGCCGCATTCATCGCAAGTATCATTCGGGCGGGCGTGGCCTTTTGGCGACAGGCTTTAAGCGCATTTTCATTTGCCATCGTTCCGCACGTAGAAAGCCAAACATGTTTGAGTCGGCTTCTGCGGCTCGCGAGCTCAAGTATTTTTTTGCTGAATTCAAAATACTCCCGATTGGGCTGAAGGTTGCCTTGAATGATTACATCGCCAAGAGCCCCGCGCAGAGCCGCCGCCAGTACACGCGGATGACTGTGTCCCAAGACATGAATGCCTATGCCATTAATCAAATCCAGCTTGACGCTGCCGTCTTCAAGCTCGACATAGGCCCCACGACCAATTCCCGATCCGATGTAGGGGTAATGTAGAGGCCTGCCACGAACAGCCCCGAGTTGATCGATGAGCGCTTTCATGTGCTCGACCCTCTCCGGGTCTGGCGGGCGCACGCCCTCAAGCTGCGCTGATGCGCCGCCAACTTCTTTTAAGGCGTCTTGTATAAGCGTCTGGATTTTTGTCGATTGTGCCATCATATGGCCTTTGGTTGTCGCCATGGATTGGTGATTCCTTTCAGTCAAAGACAGAATTTTACTCTTCGCAGTTTCTGAAAACAAGGTTAAGATCACCGATGGATGTTGCTCCGACGATGGTTTACTTTCATGTTTTGTTTTACTCTGTCGGCCTCCGCTTTCTGCGGTGCTGTAGCAACACCTCAACCCGGGGCGGTGCCCTCTTATGCCGACGCTATCCGCGCATACCAAGAAAACCATTACGACGACGCCTTCGCGTCGTTTCAAAAGTATTTTAATGCAGGCCATGACTTCGCTGCGCTTGACTACAATTGGGGGCTCACCGCCTATAAGCTTAAGAAAAATGGCCTGGCCGCCGGCTTGCTGCGCCGAGCGCTGTATCTAAACCCCGACCTTCGTCAAGCCTCGCAAGCGCTCTCCATAATTCTAAGTGGCCTCCCCCATGCGTGGAGTGACAATTCGTCTTTGTGGGGCGCACTACGCTCACAGTTTCTCGACAAAGTGACTCTCAACCAGCTCCTGCTGCTCGCCTGGGTTCTTTTTTGTTTTGCTGGATTTTTTTTGATTCGCCACTTCGCAAAACGTCGCCAAGCGCATCGCGAACAACAAGGTCCGCCGCCGTTTCCCGTTTTGGCGGCCGCGCTTGGAGTTTTGTTTTTTATATCGTTTTCTCTTGCTGTCGCAAAGGCCTTCACCTTGCGGGAAATTTGCGCCACTGTTATTGCGCCAACGGCTCTCCGCACTGGCCCTAGTGCGCAAGACAATCCAATTTTTGACTTGCTTGAGGGCTACAGCGTGTCCGTCCAATCTGTGCAAAACGGCTGGGTCCAAGTTGTACTCGGCTCAGGTCAGATCGGATGGGTCCCCGCGCAAGCACTTTTTCAAAACACAGGACGCCGACTTCTATGGTGAACTTTATTTGGGACAACCTTTTCCGAAAAAGCGCAAAAGGCTCCGAGCTTGATCAAATTCTATCTGAAAACTAT
>DAIDJH010000273.1 GCA_027451425.1 Bdellovibrionales bacterium
TTTGTTCGAGAAGATACAGCCGTAGGAGTATGCCGCAGCCACCGACCGCTAAAGCGATTGCGGTAAGAGCAAGGGCTGTTGAAAGGGGGCGTCGGATGAGGCTCAGCCACGCCAACCGAAATGGGTTCATCGCGACCCTCCGTCAGCCCCGCGCACAGGCATCGTGTCTCGCGCTGGTGCCCATTGGTCGAAATCCATAACATTTCGAAATGCCGGGGCCACGCGGTGGTCGTGGCTCACAACAACGAGTGTTTTGCCTTTGGCGGCGTCCAGAAGTGCGCTCATCACAAACTCAGCGTTACGATCATCAAGGCTCGAAGTCGGTTCATCGGCAAAAAGCAGATCGGGCTCAGCCGCCAGCACGCGCGCAACAGCCACGCGCTGCTGCTCTCCAACACTCAGCCATGCGGCGCGATCGCTTTCACGGCCCGCCATTTGCACAACCTTTAAGCTAGACAAAGCGCGTGCTCGCGATACTCCACTTGCTAAAATTATATTCTCGGCGGCAGTCAGATGCTCCAATAAATTTAGTTTTTGAAAAACCAAACCAATGTGCTGACGCCGTAAAGCGCAACGATCGGCGTCGGACATTTCCGTTAGATCATGGGAGCCGATTCGTACCCGTCCCGTCGTTGGCAAAAATAAGCCCGCTAACATGTGAAGAAATGTGGTTTTACCTTTGCCACTTGCACCGCGAATGAGCATATGCGCGCCAGACTCAAATCGGCAGCTGGGGATTTCAAAAAGTCGGCGCCCATTGGGCAAGACAACGGTGACCCGGTCGAGTTCGATTTGAATAGCGGCCCCCTCAAAACAATCGCAAATCGCGCTTGTGATTTTACTTTACAACGAATGGCGACAACTGTTCAAGCAGCGCGCGGATGTCGATTGGTTTGCTCATGTGATCCGTAAAACCGCTATCCAGGCATTTTTGCCGCTCATCGCTCATAGTGTGCGCGGTGAGCGCAAATACGGGGGTTTGATCCCCCCGATTTCGCAACTTTTCGATCGCCTCGAAGCCGTCCATCACTGGCATTTGGATATCCATTAGTGCAACATCGTAAGATTGAATCCGTAATTGATCCAAAACGGCCTGACCATTGTCAACAATCACGACATCGGCGCCCGCCGACTTCAACATGTAACTCACAATCAATTGATTGTCGGGCGAATCGTCAGCTAGCAGGACCTTCAAACCATCTAAACAATTCGATTCGTCAGTGGCTTGTTTTTGTGTCATGCGCGGACTCCGTCGTAGCTGCATTGACATTTATGATTCGATATCCGGTTCCAATCACAGCTTCGATGCTCACGCCGCTATCGTTGATTTTTTTTCTAAGGTTTGAAATATGCACGTCGACCACCCGATCAGTAACGGAAATGGCATGACCCCAAACGCGATCTAAAATTTCGGAACGCGAAAAAATCTTATTCGGCGTCGAAGCCAATAGCCGGAAAATTTTAAATTCAATAAACGTCAGGTCGAGCGGCTGCCCAGATTCCGTTTTGCACACTGTTTGATCCTGCAAATTGCACGTCAGATTGCCGACACGCAGAATTGCCTGTTGATTGGCATTCGTCGCCGCTTTCCGTAACTTCGCATCTACGCGAAATTTGAGCTCGGCCGGATCAAATGGTTTCACGACATAATCGTCGGCACCCAGAGAAAATGCACTCGCTTTGCTGGCGATATCACCCCTACCAGTGAGGAATATCACCTGACTGCCGCTCAATCGACTGGGCTGTGAAGTCATAAAATCAAAGCCCGATCCATCGGGGAGTTCCACATCTAAAAGGATGACGGAATACTTTGTTCGGTCAACCAATCCTGACGCTTGTTTTAGAGAGCTCGCAAGACTGTAGTCATAGCCTTGAAAGATCTGCTCCATCATCAAGAGGACATCGGGCGCATCGTCTACGCAAAGAATCTTTTGCATGTATGGCTCCTTCCATAAATATTTGCCAAAATATACAGTAAGAATGTGAAGACTCACATACACAAATTCAACAATATGCGATTTTATCCAAATAGTGCCAATATTGGGCCAAATGAACCGGCTTGTTCCATCGAGAAATCAGCATTTTCTGTCTACTTTTTTGACACTGTAAAGTTTTTTTTACGGTGCGCGAAGTGAAATCAAAACATCTGTTATAATCCCCCCATATGCTTTAAATTAAATATATTTCGTGCGAAGCAAGGAGGACGTCACTATGCTAAACGAAAATACCGTGTTTCTACCAACTGGAGCGTATCGGCTCAATAACCTAACTTCGTTGAACCCGGCCACGGCTTGTCAGGTTGCGGTCGAAATGGCGAACATCAAACCGCTCGAATGGCCAGACAATCAACAAATCCTTAATCTTGCGATGCTTGATCGCCTAAACGAACTCGACGAGAGCGGCGATCTGACACGAAAATTGATCAATATGTACTTCGACTTCTCCGTACACATTTTGGCCGAACTTTGCCAAACCCCCAATTCATCGAATGATCTTGCAAGACATATTCACTCTTTAAAGGCGAGCAGCGCGAATCTCGGGCTCGATCGTGTGGCGGCTATTCTTCAATACGTCGAGCGTCTCAACATTACGGACCCCAACTTTATGCCCGCAGTTCGATTGCTTGCA
>DAIDJH010000274.1 GCA_027451425.1 Bdellovibrionales bacterium
TTTTCACGTGCCGGAAGTACGATTCACGTTCGTCTCGGGACCATTTACGAAGATAACCGAAAATTTGTATCGATCGAAGTCGTCGATCAGGGTAAAGGGATCAAGCCTGATTTTTTACCTAAGCTTTTCGAACGATTTTCGCAGGCTGACAGTAGTTCAGTTCGTTTACACGGAGGACTCGGACTAGGGCTGGCCTTGGTTCGCGAGTTATCCGAACTTCATGGCGGCAAGGTGCGAGCTGAAAGCGCCGGCGAGAATAAGGGCTCGACTTTCACGATTATTTTGCCGGTGAAGTCCGCAGTTAATTCCAGTAAAACTGCGGATGCCAAAGATATCTCGGCTAACGTGAGTGCTTCGCCAAACCTTTCTGGATTTTGCGTGCTGATCGTCGAAGATGACATAAGCACTTTGGACGCATTGAGTGAGACGCTGATTTCGTATGGCGCGAAAACGATTCTGCGTTCAAGTGTTGCGGCCGCTCTTAAGGACTTCGCGATAATTAACCCGGATTTATTAGTGAGTGATATTGGGCTACCGGGCGAGGACGGCTACAGTTTGATACGAAAAATTCGAAGTCTCGGACCCAAGCAAAACAGTGATATTCCAGCGCTGGCGTTGACGGCCTACGCGAAGAAGGCCGACATTCATCGCGCGCTCACAGCCGGATTTAACGCTCATATGCCCAAGCCATTTGACACGCGTGAGTTAGGCGAAGCGGTCGCGAAGCTCGCTCGTTTGTTGCGCACCCCCAAGCGCTTAAAGTAATTCGGATCCCGAAGCTAGGTGCCCAAAGTGGGAGGTGCAGTTCTTTCAGTTGCAGTTGAAAGCGATGAAGAAAGTGTATGAGAAAAAGGTTGGGGCACCCCATATAGTGCGTATTATCGTTTTCGCAAAGTCACAATAGAGACATCATCTGGAATGAGTCCGTTTTTGCGAAAACCATTGAATACATTGAGAGCTAAATCGGTGATTTTTGACGCCGATTTGGCTTTATCCAAATCCGAGACTATTTTTTTCACGAACCGCCGGTCACTCAACATCTGCCCCTTTGAATTTTCAACCGCGAACAGGCCGTCCGTATACAGCAACAAGACATCGCCTTCGGCCAGTGTAAATTGTTTTTCTTGAATGTACTCTTTAAGACCGTCACCCAATCTCCCACATGCGGGAATGTCAATCGGTGAAAAAGCAAATTTGTCTCCATTACATTGAAACAGCATAGGTAGTTCATGTGAACAATTTACGACAAAGCCTTCGCCGGTGCGTGTGTCTATTTTTAATAATAGCCCCGTCATTAAAACTTGCTGGCCTGAACAACTTGATATGGCTTGATCCCACGCGACGACCATTTCAATGAGAGTCAGCGGTTCTGATTCGAGTCGTGAGAAGACAGAGCGGGCGGCGGCGGTGATCAGTGCCGCTGGCGTCCCATGCCCGGTCGCGTCCGCGATAGCCACGAAGAGCGAATCGCCCTTTACAAAATAGTGCCACCAATCTCCTCCGCACTCGCTCGACGTAATGACCGCACCGCAAATCTCTATGGCATTGACGACAGCATTCGGTTTATCCGGCAGCAATCGTTCTTGTACAAGTTTCGCGGTTTTGAGCTCTTCTTCCATCCGCGTTTTTTCGCGTGTCTCACTTAAAAGCCGTTGGATCTCTTTCGACATTTTCACAAATGCCTGCGCAAGAATTCCCACCTCATCTCGCGAGTCAACAGTCTCATGAATATCAAAGTTGCCTTGACCGATTTGGTCGGCGGCGGAAGTAAGATTCCCCAGCTGCCAGGTCAAACTTCGCGATAGCACAATCGACACTGCGATCAATCCAAACAATGAAAAAGCCAAGAATACGAGCGATCGGTTGAACAATGTTCCCAGCGCTCCGAATGCTTCTTTTTCAGGAGTGAGTTCGAAGACCTGCATGTCGCCTATACCCAGAGGTACCGCCGAGGCAAGATAAGAAATCCCTGCATCTTTAAGAACCGAAGTTGTATCCAGTTTCAAATCGCGAATACGTTTGGCCATCAATTGAAACGCCGATCCAGGTACGCCGCGAAAATCCATTTTATAAAAAGGGTTACCGTTTTGCGCGAATGCAAGCGTGTGCGTCGGGTTGACTTGTGGCAAAAGTTTATCGATCTCTATAATGACGCTAGCGTGAAGAGGAATTTGATCAGGCGATGAAACACGTTCACTCACCGCAAGTTGTTTGCCACCCAAGGGAGAAATCACCATGGATTGATCGAGCGGCTGCAAAGTGTCGGTCATTTCGCCTGGCTTTTTTTCGAGCTTAAAAACGATTTGCCCCGTTTTTTCGTTCACAAGTTCGAGCGCTTCGAGTGCCGGCTCGGATTTAAAAATTCCCATGCCGATTTCGGTCGGTCTGCCAATCGCGGGATTATACGTCGCCGTCACGAACTGCGCGCTTTGAAGGACGTGTTCCAACTGTGAATTAAACGTTTGTTTGATCGATTGAACGCTCGAATCTTCAGTTTCAAAGACGTATGATATTTTGTCCGACTCGAATACTTTTTTTGCGACCAAAACGTAGGCCATGACAAGCGTAAGGCCGGTCGCAACGAGAGCAAGGCTTAACTTCCAACGGATAGAGAGATTCTTCAA
>DAIDJH010000275.1 GCA_027451425.1 Bdellovibrionales bacterium
ATTTGAGTCACTCCACCGCCCTTGGATGTGCCGCAATTCACGGTTACAAATTCGCGAAAAATATTGTTGTTACCAATCGACAGCCGTGTTGGCTCATTGGCGTAAGAAAGGTCTTGGGGAGGGCCACCCACCATCGCACCAGGCAAAAAGTGGTTGTTTTCACCGACATCAACAAGCGTTGTGTTGGAACCGATTGTTACATGGGATTCGATCACCGTGCCTTTACCAATGCGGGCACGGCCCTTCACGACTGAATAAGGTCCGACACTTACGCCGACATCGAGTTCAACGGTTTTTTCAACAACGGCTGTCGGATGCACACAAGTTTCGCCCATCACTGCCCCCCAAAACGAACCGACGCCAAAATATCTGTTTCAGCTATAAGTTCATCTTCCACTCGGGAGCTCACCGTACACGCGAAAAAATGCCCGCGATCTTTGGTGACTTCTGCCTCAATGATCAATTGATCGCCTGGTATGACTGGTGAATGAAAGCGAACTTCACCGATACGCCCAATTGCGACTTCAACCTTCGGATCACCTTTTCTCGTGCAAGCTATGCAAGCGGCTTGAGCCATTGATTCCAGTATGAGCACGCCAGGCATCACTGGCCGATCGGGAAAATGCCCGGCAAAAAATGGCTCATTGAATGTTACGTTTTTCAGCGCACGCACTCTTCGCCCCAATTTTTTGTCGCCGCCCGGATCATGAATTTCAAGAACGCGGTCAATCAAAACAAAAGGTTGCCGATGGGGCAATATTCGCAAAATATCTTCAATGAGAAGAGCGCTACTTTGTTTTCCCAAGCTCTTTGATCACTTCATCAGTTATGTCGACAGAACGTGCCACCCAAACCAGGCTCTGATCATCTTTATGAAAAATTGCCATGTAGCCCTCGCGACGAGCAATTCGATCGATGACTTTGCCGAGACGTTTTAGCATGGGAGCCGACAATTCTTGGTCTTTTTTTGCAAGTGCCTTGAGATTTTGATCTCGTAGCTGCATGAACTGCATTTTGGCTTTCTCGATTGCCTGTTCTTTCTCGTTACGCGCTTCATCGGACAAAACGAGACTTTTCTTGTCAAAGTCTGCCTGCATCTGATCAATTTCTTTTTTGCGCTTTTCGAGGTCGGATTTGCGCCTTTGATAATCCGCATCGAGTTCTTTTTTTATTTTTTGACCTTCTTTGGTCGCCTGAATCGCTCGTGGAATGTCAACTACGCCGATTCTCATATCAGCCATGGCGTTGGCTGAAAAACCGGTAAAAGTAAGCGTGCAGAGTATGACACTCGCCAATATGCAAGCCATTGATTTCATATCGATCCTCCCATGAATCACGGTGATCTTACTCGCAGGATTTGCGCCGAAGCAACTAAAATGGTGAACCAATCGCGAATTGAAAGGCCACGGGCTGCTCGCCATAAATTGGCTCGCGGTTAAACGGTATACCGAATTCAAATCGCAGGGGACCAATTGGCGAGAACCAACGAAAACCGAAGCCCCAGTCACTGCGGAATTCACTTAGCATCAAGACGTCATCGGCATAACCAATGTCATAAAATACCACTCCTTTGACGCCGGCTTCGGGGATGAGCGGGAATTCAAATTCTAAGTTATAATATAATTCTTGAGCTCCGCCGAACGGCTCCATCGCCAACTGTTCAGCTAAGCCGGCTGGCTCATTTGCCGACAATTGGTTAAACGCGACTGACGAAAACTTTTTCTTACCGATGCTGAACCAGTTAAAACCGCGCAAATTGTTCGGGCCGCCAAGCAAAAACAACTGGTTAAACGGCGGCGGCTCGCCAGGCCGATCCGATACAATCGCTCCGTAAACAAGGTTATTCCGCCAAATGACTTTATCGACAATGGGATGAAAATATCGCAGTTCAACCGTACCTTTCGTGTAAAGCAAATTTCCACCAAGGCCGGCGTATTCGATATCTAACGAATGAAACTGCCCCTTCGAAGGCGAAAACCTGTCGTCGCGCGTGTCATAAGATAAGTCCGCCGTAAGCATGCTGGCAATACCGTTGGCCGTTTGTACGGGGAACAAGTTCGGATCTCCGTCAGGCATAAGCGTGATATATGTACGGTCAAGTTTGTAACCGAGAGATCCCATTAAGTATGGAGCAAGGGGGTGACCAACTTGAAAGCCTCCGCCTGTTTCGTTGTCGATATATTCCATCATAAACAATTGCGTAAAGAAAATATGGGTGCCAACCGACCACGTGGTGTCCATGAAATAAGGTTCGGTAAAACTGAAATCGAAAATTTTCTCAAAAATGCTCCAGTCAATTGAAAGGCCAAGGTTTTGGCCTCGACCAAATAAGTTTGTTTGTTGAATTTGGCCGTTGAGCAAAAAACCGCCGAAACTCGAGTAACCGGCACCGAGTTGAATTTGACCGGTATTCCGCTCTTTCACGACAACGTCAATATCCATAATATTCGGTTGCCCAGGCGGAGTATGCGTGTTGAATGTGACGCTATCGAAATAACCCAATCGCTTGATGTTTTCGAGAGATTCGCGTTTTTTCGTCTCGTTGTAAAGTTGGCCCTCGTAGATTTTCATCTCGCGCCGGATGACCTTATCGCGAGTTTTAGTATTGCCCTTCAT
>DAIDJH010000276.1 GCA_027451425.1 Bdellovibrionales bacterium
GATCGGCAAACTTTTGGCGGCAGGGCTCAAGGTGGCAATTTGCGATCAACTTGAGGACCCCGAAACCGCGAAGGGCATCGTTCGTCGGGGGGTGACGCGCGTTTTGAGCCCGGGCATGGTGTATGACCCGCAAACTCTCGAGGAGTTAAACGCCAACTACGTCGCGGCTTTCGATTTCAGCACGGTCAGCTTTCTCGACGCCACAACCGGCGAAAGTTTTTACTTTCAGTTGAACAGCAGCGCTCGGACGTCACAAATTCTAGAGCTTTTCGCTCTTTTGCGACCCAGCGAGATTCTTGTGCCGGCGGAATCTACGGACGACGCGGCTTTAATTGAAGAGCTCAAGTTGAACGGAATTTGGACGCTCACGGCTTTGCCGCGCGAACTTTCTGAACGCGCGTTTCAACATGACGGCCGATTCGGTGACGGTCGGTTTGACGATGCTCCATCAAGCGCCATGTGTCTGTTGGGCTACGCCGCTGAAATGCAAGGCGCCGGAGTGCTCACCACGGTTCGGGCGTTTGAGCGGCGCGAGCTCCACGATCGAATGGCGCTTTCGCCGAATGTTCTTCGTCATCTTGAGGTCTTCACCAGTTATCGTGTGAGTGGCAGTGTGCGGGCGGATGCGTCCGGAGCGAATGACCACGGCACACTTTTTCGCGCTATGAATCGCACATGCACTTCGGCTGGTGCGCGTACGCTCAAGCGGTGGCTACAATTTCCGCTGGTGGATAAACAGCGCATCGAGGCGCGCTACGATCAAATCGAGCAGTGGACGCAAAAGCCGCGCGAATTAAAAATTCTACGCGAAACTTTGCGAAAAATGGGCGATATAGAAAGACGTATTGCCAAGATCTCCTACGCCAATTGCCATCCGCGCGATCTGCTCAGTTTGGCCGACAGTTTGGATGTGGGGCTTGCCGTTTCGCCGTTTTGCTCGCGGTTGGGCGAGAGTGAGATTCACGAAATTGAAAAGACGCGAAATTTGATTCGCAATCATGTTGTCGATGAGCCGCCGACGCAGTTGAAGGCGGGCGGTTTTATCAAGCGCAATGTCAACGCTGAACTGGATGCGCTGATCGAGCTCGATGAAAACAGTCAAGGTCTGCTGTTTGAACTTGAAGCTCGCGAACGACAGGCGACGGGCATTAGCAGCCTGAAAATTCGCTACAACAATGTTTTTGGGTATTACATTGAAGTGACGAACACCCACCTCGATAAAATTCCCGACCACTATAAGCGTAAGCAAACCCTGGCGAATGTCGAACGGTTCGTTACGCAAGAGCTCCATGAGCTTGAAGGGCGCATCCTCTCGGCGCGAGAGAAGCGTGCCCGGCTCGAAGATGAAATTTTTCAGCAATTAAAGGCGGCTGTTTTGCGTGATGGTCAGCGCCTTTTATCCGCCGCGCAAGTGTGGAGTGAACTCGACGTTGTGACTGCGCTGGCGTGGCTTGCGTTAGAACAAAAATATTGCCGGCCGGTATTAAAAGACGGCGTGGAGAAAAAGGTGGCGTTGGTGTTGCAGTGGGCGCGCCATCCGGTTGTTGAACAAGAAGTGGAACGGGCGTTTGTGCCGAACGATCTTACGCTTTCAAGCGGGGAATGCTTGCTTCTTACCGGTCCAAATATGGCGGGTAAAAGCACGCTCATGCGGCAAATCGCCGTGACGGTTTTGATGGCCCAGATCGGTTCGTTTGTGCCGGCGCGCTACGCCGAACTGCCCATTTTTAGACAAATTTTTACCCGCATCGGCGCCAGTGATTCGCTGTCAGAAGGTCTTTCAACATTTATGGTTGAGATGCAAGAAGCCGCACAGATGCTCAAGAGCAGCGGGCCCGATACGTTGGTTGTATTGGACGAAGTCGGTCGCGGCACTTCGACGTATGATGGGATGAGTCTAGCCCAGGCGATTTTAGAGTATTTGATCCGAACAGTTCGCTCCACCACATTATTCGCGACTCACTATCACGAGTTGACGGCGCTGGCATCGGTCCATCCGCAAGTGCGAAACATGCACATGGCGATTCACGAGCAAGGTCGCGATATACAATTTATGTACACATTGCGCGCTGGCCCCGCGAGCAAGTCTTATGGACTGCACGTCGCCCGATTGGCGGGTCTGCCCGACGCGGTGATTTCGCGCGCCGAAAGTCTTTTAATAGCCCACGAATCGCGTCGTGCAGGCGACGACCACGATGCTGATTTGCCACTTCTGAAATGGCGACACGAACAAATCTAGTAACAAAAACTCGACTTTTCTCGGGGAGTACTTCCGGTTAACGCGCGCTCCAGAAAAATATTTTGAGCCGTGCTAACCGCAGTTGTTGTTGCCGACGAGCCCAGAGTTTTTGCACGGTTATCGCGCTCGTGCTTCTGTCATTCGTGCCATTTCGCCAGTTTTTTGACGGAACTTTGACGCGACTGACTTGGAGGCAATAATTTTTTTTCGTTTTCCCCTTGTCGAGGTGGCGAAAGACTGACAGACTTTTAGTTGGGGATCGCGTCTCCAAGGGCGGAGGCGCTAAGGTTTAAAAACAAAAACGTTCACAAAGGAAAAGGGACGTTTAACAATTAGTGGGGAGGGAGCAAG
>DAIDJH010000277.1 GCA_027451425.1 Bdellovibrionales bacterium
ATGCGCGCCAAAGAAAAGCTCGGGCTTGCTGGCTTTGAAATTGGCTCAAACATAAATAATTTAAATTTGTCGGAACCGCAATTTTTCCCGTTTTACGAAGCTTGCGAAGCTATGAACGCACCGATTTTCGTTCACCCGTGGGAGATGATGGGGCAAGCGGCAATGCCAAAATATTGGCTGCCTTGGCTGGTGGGCATGCCCGCCGAGGTTGCGCGCGCCATTTGCAGTCTTATTTTTGGCGGAGTTATGAGTCGCTTCCCCAAGCTTCGCTTTGCCTTTGCTCACGGCGGCGGCGCCTTCCCCATCATTCATGGCCGCGTGGCGCATGGCTTTCAATCACGTCCCGACTTGTGCGCCGTCGATTGCCCTGAAAATCCAGATCAGTTCATTGGTCATTTTTATGTCGACAGCCTTGTCCACGACTCCGAGGCTCTGCGCTACATCGTGAACCTTTTTGGCGCAAATCGCGTGTGTCTCGGCAGCGACTACCCCTTCCCACTCGGTGAGGCAAGCCCGGGCCAACTCATCCGATCGGCGAAGTTTACAAAAGACGACGAAGAAAAGCTTCTCGGGCTCACAGCGCTTGAGTGGTTAGGTCTAGAGGAGAGCAAATGGATTTAAATCTTAAAGGCAAATGTGCGCTCGTGTTCGGATCATCTATGGGAATTGGCGGCGGCATCGCTGAAGTTCTCATTCGTGAAGGCGCTAAGGTTGGAATTCTGTCTCGACATCAAGACACGCTTGAAAAAATAAAAAATGAGATCAATGCCACCCGCGCCTACGCCGTTGATTTATCAAAACCTGGCGCTGCGGCCAAAGTGGTTGAACGGTTCATCGCTGATTTCGGTCGAATCGATATCCTTGTGACCAATACTGGCGGCCCAGCACGCGGACAGTTTTTGGATGTACCTGTTGAACAATGGCATACCGATTTTCAAAGCTTATGGATGAGTGTCGTGGAGTCGCTTAATGCGGCACTCCCCGCTATGAAAAAACAAAATTTCGGCCGCATTATCATGATTACATCTCTTGCCGCACAAGAACCCATTGCCGGCCTCACAACATCGAACGGTTTTCGCGCCGGCCTCACGGGGCTTTGTAAATCCGTGAGCAATGAAATGGCGCCCCATGGAATTACCGTCAACACCATCCGCCCTGGTTACATCAACACAAGGCGAATCCAAGAGAACAAATGGACGCCTGAAAAAATCAAAGAGATGGTCCCCGCCGGTCGTTTGGGAGAGCCCCAAGAAATTGGTGAACTTGCCGCCTTTTTATCGTCAGAAAAAGCCGCCTACATCACCGGGCAAAACATTGCCGTCGACGGCGGCCGGCTGCGCGGAATTTAGTAATAGCCCCCTTACGCCGCCAACGCCGATTTTGCGAATAGCCCCAGCTCGTCATGCAGCCGCTCAACCAAATCAATTAACTGCTCAAAACTTTGGCGGATCGCATCCCAGTCTTCAATTTTGTTCGAGGCCGCTATGTCTTGGCATAAGCTTACTCCCTCCGAACAAAGAATGATCGCAAACTCACCTTGAATTTTATGAACAACCGCCGAAACCTGCCGGCTGTCGCGCTGAGCGAGCGCTTTCGCCAGGCGTTGCATTTCTTCTGAAAAGACCCGCTCAACAGTTTCCAGAATCCCACGACTCATCTCTACATCTCCACCAAGGTTCTCAATCAGGTTGTTAAAGTTTATCAGCGGACACGCCTCTACCGCCGCCCTCGAGTCGCGTGCTTCGCAAATGCGCTCCAGAGCGTTTTTAATTTGCTCCAGGTGTGCCGGTTTAGCTATGAGATCGAA
This sequence comes from Bdellovibrionales bacterium, assembly GCA_027451425.1. Classification (GTDB taxonomy): domain Bacteria; phylum Bdellovibrionota; class Bdellovibrionia; order Bdellovibrionales; family UBA1609; genus RBG-16-40-8. Next base: position 1,808 of record DAIDJH010000277.1, read on the forward strand.
CATCCCCAACTCACGGGCCCGGTCATAGTCCTCTTGCCGGCAATAAGAGGTCAGCGCCACAACATAAGGTCGCCCCCGCAAAGATAAATCCTCGAGAATAATTTTCGATGCTTGCCAACCGTTCATAACGGGCATTTCGATATCCATAAAAATAACATCGAACGCTTCTCTTTGCGCCGCCAATACGGCCTCATTCCCATTGTGTACAACCACCGCGGCAATATCTAGCGTCCGCAAAATTGTTGCCATAACTTTTGCCGTGATTTCATCATCTTCCACGACCAAAGCATGCAGCGGATGACGTCGCAAATGGGAATTTTTATTGATTGATGTCACTTGGGAATTTACGTCTTGCACCGAATTCCGGATTGGCATCGCGAGCGCGACGTTGGTGCCGGCACCTTTTTGCGATTGAATATGAATGGTTGCACCCAATGCATCACCCAGTCGGCGAATCAGAAAAAGACCCAGCCCATCTTGCGCATCTTTCCACATCTGCGCGGGTCGGCCATTCATGCTTTGTAACGCCAAATTTTGCTCGCGCGATAGCCCGGGCCCATGATCACTAACAGAAAAACGGATTTGCTCTTCTTGTTTGGATACACGCAAAACCACCGGGTATCCGCCGCCATATTGTGCGGCATTGTCGATCAGTTCGGTCAGGGCTTTTATGAGCAGGCGGTCGTCAACCACAATTTCGCGCGGCACGGATTCATCCCATGATTCAGAAATGGTGACCTCGCGATTGTTGGCCTGCTCGCGAGCGATCTCAAT
>DAIDJH010000278.1 GCA_027451425.1 Bdellovibrionales bacterium
AAACCAATATTGTTGAAAAAGGCATTGTTCGTGCTGAGGTCACCGCTCCCCGAAATCTCGAAGCGACCGGTTTTTGGCAAATATCTTCTCTGGATCACTGCCACATCGGTAAACGGCGCGAGTTTTACGAGTTCGGATAGTTTTTTAGGCTGAAAATTCTGCAACGTTGCCTGGGAGCTTTTCTGACTTTCATGTTGCTGCTCTTTTTTGCGCGCTAATTTATCTTCTTGACTGTCAAGCCGATCATAAAGACTCTCATCTTTACTGTTGGATTGCTGCTGGTCCTCGGGCAAAATTTGCGCGTGCGCCAATGTTGACCTGAATGCCAGTAAAAAAAGCAATGTAACCGCGAAACTTTTCATTCACTCCTCAAAATAAATATACATACGCAAGCGTCAAAAATGGCCGCATATAATACGTTGAAGCAAAATCCGATGAACTCAATTTGGTCGTGCCATTTAAAACTTTGCCTGGCGTATTCGGATTGGTCGGATCAGGCCCCATGTACATGGTCAGCACCAAATCGAGTCGAAGCCCCATGTTGGGGGTAAAGTACAGTTTTTGCCCAACGCCGACATCAAACCCGAACGTCGAATGATCCGACCACTGCACAAGGCCCGCTCCCGCAAGACCATAAAGCGAAAGATTCATCACATCTTGCTTAGAAAGGCTTATTTTACCGTAGTATGCGGTCAGTTGATAATTGCCAAAAAGCATGTCCTGGACGGTTGGCGCAAGGCTCGCGTCGAATGTCTGGCCACCTTGCAACCCTTTACCCGCCTTAAGATCTTCACCCGCCTGCGATAAACCGCTTTGCAAAAATAAGCCGTAAAGGTTGATCCCGTTGGTCTCATCAAGGTGATAAGTTGCCGTGGCATTAAATACAGTTTGATTATAAAGGGGTTCCGCTAAGTTGAGTCCCGTACCAATGCCAACTTCAACCCGCCCGGTCGTTTTTACAGCGCGATCGCGAACCACAACTGTCTTATCAAAAACAGGTAAAACCGTTTGCGTCGGCAATTCATCTTCGGGGAATTCAATGGTCTCGGCGTAGGTGGTCAGCGACAAAAAAATGCCCGTGATGAGCGTCAACGTTGTAACCATGCGGATGGACATGAATCAATGGTATGCAAAAGACTTATAGTTGGCCATTCGCTTTACGCGCACCCCGACCAACGTCGAAAACGCTGGCGGATGAAACGCGTGCGCTTAGCGCAATTTTGCCTTAAGCAGATCCTGCAAATGAATCACACCGACAGGTTTGAGCGAACCGTTCGACTTGTCGATGACGAACAAATTCTGAATTTGGAATTGTTCCATAACAAATAGAGCCTTCTCGGCCATTTCGTTTTGATCGATGGTTTTGGGGCTTTTAGACATTATATCTTCAGCGATATCCGTCAGTGGATTCTTATTTTTTTCAAGCCGCCGCCGGAGGTCACCATCGGTGATACATCCGCACAGGCGATCGTTTTCGTCGAGCACACCGGCGACCCCACGCACTTCGGCTGAAGTCATCAGCGCCAACACCTTCGCCATGTCATCGGTACGTCGAACAAGCGGCAAACCAAGGCCGCTACCGTGCATCAGATCTTTCACGCGCAAGACAAGCCGACGACCAAGACTTCCGGCTGGGTGAAATTCGGCGAAGTCTTCGCGCCCAAATCCCCGCACCTTTAAAATTGCCATCGCCAATGCATCCCCCAGCGCCACCGTGACAGTGGAGCTCGACGTTGGTGCAAGCCCCAGCGAACAGGCCTCTTCTCTCACGCTGATATCAAGAAATACGCCGGCACGGCCAAGCGTGCTCGATTGTTTGCTCGTCATGACGATCAAGGGAATATTCCGTCGTACGGCGAAGTGAAGAGTTGGCGTCAACTCTTCCGTCTCGCCGCTATTGCTGATCGCGATCACGAGATCATTTTCACTGATTACCCCCAAGTCACCATGCGAACTTTCTGCCGGATGTAAAAATAGGGACGGAGTTCCCGTTGAATTGAGCGTGCTTGAAATTTTACGACCGACAAGCCCCGACTTGCCAATGCCGGTCACAATGACTTTGCCTTTACACGCGATAATTTTATCCACTGCCAGCTTAAAATTTTCATCGAGCCGTTCAACAACGTCGAGTATTGACTGGGCCTCAATGCGGAGTACGCGCCGAGCCTCTTCAATTTCGATCATACACTCCTCCAGAGCGAACAGGCCGAGCGCTCACGCGTCCGGCCAGCCGTCGCTCACGACCACGGATATTCGCACGCAACCGTTTGTGTTCCAAACTTGCCGCCACGAAACTTTTAAACAGCGGATGCGGAGCCAGCGGCCGAGATTTGAACTCAGGATGGAATTGAACGCCAATAAACCATGGATGGCTCGCAAGCTCGATGATTTCGACCAACTCGCGATCGGAACATACACCCGAAAGGTTCATCCCATGTTTTTCAAACAACGAACGATATCGATTATTGAATTCAAAACGATGACGGTGCCGTTCTGAAATTTTGGGCTCGCCGTATATTAGCCGCGCCTTGGAGCCTTTTGACAAATTGCACGCGTACGCGCCT
>DAIDJH010000279.1 GCA_027451425.1 Bdellovibrionales bacterium
ACCTTAGTGATGTCGTTGCAACCATTACCCGGGCATACAAATCTAGAACAACCCGTTAGCGGCCTACCCGGCCACACCCTGACACTCAAAACGTCTCAGGGAACATTCACTTGCACGCCGAATGGATGACATTGCACCCGCCTATTCCGATCGATGCCGTCGTTGTTTCATGCGAAACGAAGTTTGCATTTGCGATTTGATCCCGGTCATCCACAACGAAACTCCACTGACCGTACTTATGCATCACCGCGAAGCTTACAAGACAACCAATACGGCGAGAATCGCGTGTCTTGCCCTAAAAAATAGCGCCATTTATTACCGAGGTTTGCCCGAATGGCGCCGCAACACAGGCGACCCGAGTTCGGCGGGCAATAGACACAAAGGTCTAGTTGACACGAAACGCCAGCCCATTTTGCTTACACTAAGTGATAAAAGTGCTGTTCTTACGCGGGAATGGCTCTCACAGTTCAACAATTTTGTGCAATTAATTGTACCGGATGGCAACTGGCGACAAGCAAATAAAATGGGTAAACGCGAGCCGGATCTGAAAAACATACCGTGGGTGAAATTGCCGCCTGGCCCTCCGTCGCGATATTTTTTGCGCCGCGAACATCATCCTGAGGGGATGTCCACCCTCGAAGCGATAGCCCGTGCGTTTGGCATAATTGAAAATACAAAAATCCAGGTGGAACTGGAGCAGATCTTCGAGACCATGGTCACGCGCACCCTCTCGACTCGACCGCCCATGCGCAACTCAAATTTAACCATCAAAATTCCGATAAGTCAGGAAGATGGCATGGCAAAAACTCAAACAACTTCTTGGGATTCGAATCACGGCAATTGATGCCGACGACGCGTCCATTCAACAACTCGTAAACAACAACTTGCCAAATCGCCGACAGAACATTCGCGTTAATTATCCGAAAATCGGTGCTGGAGGCCCATTTCCGCATGTGTACTTTAATGAAATGGAATTGCTCATCGGCAATATCAGCACCGGCGGATGTCTTGTGATCGACGATACAAATCAATCAGACTCTACGGTTGGCGAAGTCATTCCGCTTGATTTTGTTTGGCCGAGTTTTCGCGTTCGCAAACATGCGCGCATTGTCGGCATCACGCACGACCATCGCCATTTTCAATTCGTCGACTTCAACGCAAAGTTCTTTTTGCAAATCAATCAACTCGTCCCACCGGCAATGGTCGGGCAGCGTTTTCATCGTGTCGGTGACAACTCTGGTCGTCTCGCGGCGGCCGAAATGTGGACGTCACAAAGCAACGATACGCTCGTCTTTCACCATGATGGGTTCGTCGTGCTGACAATCAAAGGCGAAAAGATTCTCTGGAACCTTTCGCGCAGCGCTGATACCGGGGCGCAGGATACAAAAATGAGCGTGACACAACTTTCGTTTGTCTATGTTTTACTATCGAATTTGCCGAACCCCAGCGTCCGGGTGATGAGCCTCATTGAAAAGCTCGCAACACGACTGGCAATTTTAGAGAACGTGCACAAGCGCGATGGTACCGACGGTTAGATATGCGGAGTAGAGGTCTTGAAATGAATTTCAAGTTTGAAGAATTTCGCCCCCAACTCAAATCCGGACGGCTCACTCCACAAGGTGAAAAAATTGTTTTTGAGCTCGACGAACCCAATCTCGACCAAATTATTTTATCGGTTGATATGACCGACTTTCTTCTTCTTTGTACGGGCGAACATACGGTTGGTGAAATTATCGAGATTCTTTATCGCCGCAAAGGCACGATCAAGTTCAAATCCATCTATCGTACGCTCAATTATCTCTCAAGCCGTGGTTTTCTCGAGAACGCCGACTCATTTAGCTCAGAGTTATCCGATCAAGAGAAAGATCTGCGTATCAACAACGAATTTCATTTTCTCACTTTTCGTCCGTTATTTGAATTTTCAGTTGGAAGGCGCATCGTAAATGATCGTGAAAGACCGCTCGCCTTTTACACACTCTCGATGCTCATTCTTATTTTCGCCATCTTAAGCTTTCAATTTTTTTCGTCACGCTGGCTCGATTTGCCATTTCTGGCGCCGAATGGTTCGTATTGGCATGGCCTGGTGTTTCTATTTGTCGCGGCCTCAATCTTGCTGTCAATAAAAGGCGTATTCAAGTGTTTTCTTCTTTTGCTACTAACGGGGCGAGCTTACAATTTCGGCTTCGTGTTCAATTGGTTCGCTGCGTATTTTCGCGTGCGCTCCGATTCATTATTTTTAGTTGGCAATAAACTCTATTTAACTCTCTTTCACACGGCGTTGGCGCTTATTTACTTTCCGATCGTGGCGTTTGGATACTATTTGATCCCGAGTCTGCCGGCACAATCGTCAGCTTACGCATTGGCGTTTTTTCTTTTTCTTCTCGAGCTTAATCCTTATCAAGAGAGCGAGATCAGCGACCTTTTTCGCTCGTTCTTCGACGACGATACAATTAACAAGCTCTCCCACTATTTTAAACCTCGGCCTCTTTTTTCTCTTGTCCATCCATTTGAACGAAACCGCGACTTTAATCTCTACTTTTTCTTTACGCACTTTTCACTCATTT
>DAIDJH010000280.1 GCA_027451425.1 Bdellovibrionales bacterium
GCTAAAATTTAGCGAAAAGCTTGAGGCGTTTGGAGAATACTTAAAATAGAAGCTTAGCGCATTCTCATCGTCGATCGTGTACTTCACAATGGGATAGAGTTCAGGTCCCCACAAGTCGCTGTATCCGAAGCTCGTGCCTGACCCATACATAGTCATGTAATAGAGACCACCTGCAATGCCCATGCCCCATTTACGTGACTGAATTGGCAAGAGATAGACCAGATCTGAGTTGAAATGCCAATACCGAGACGGCAACTCTTGGCCCGTTGAAAATGGCGCATTGCCGGCAACGTCAATAAACGATTCAGCCATTATAGACAAGGGCTTTGAAAATTGTCGCTCGTATGAAACATCTACCGCAAGCATAGTTTCGTTTAAACTATTTAGATTTGATTGAGAAAAGGCGACCGAACGGCCGAGAAGACCGAACCTCCACCGTGATTTATTGGGTGCTTTCTCAATCCCACTCACTGCGACAGGAGGACGATTTTTTCTGACGACCATTATTAAAATGTAGGATTGGCGTTTGTACCCTTTCATGGCTGCTTCGAACGGTAATTGCACATGTTCAAATGGCAAAGTCAGATAAAATCTAAAATCGCCGTCTGGTCCAACAGCGATCTCATTTGAGTTGGGGGCAATTTCACCAACCGTTAAATCATGCGCTTTGTTATGTGAATCGATGGAGGCGGCATAAGGCCCAAGTTCAATCTTCACGCCCGGCTCAGCTTCACCTGAAATCAAAATGCGCCCATGTTGTCCGTCGACGAGTCTCACAAATTTCGGCGCCGACCAGCGAACCAGATAATCCTCGCTCTTTTCATTTTTGTTGCTGCCATTCGCTTGAGTCGTCGAAGCAGCAACGGCAAACGACGGCGTCGCGAGTAGGAAAAAAGCAAAAACACCAAGCCCGCGCAAAACTACGCCAATCACGTGGATATCTGATATCGTGCACCGACTCTTCATCTTCTAAATATCGGCTAAAAATGCGTGCAAAATTATGTATTTATGCGAAAAATGCGCCCTAACCATAAACATAATTTTTTACTCACGAGCTAGTAGTTTGCGGTGCTGGTCCCAAATAGAATAAATCGGTCCAGTTAAATCTGACCCTATAAATTTAGAACGACGTTCTAGCTTCGCCAAGACGAGTGGCCGGGCCAGAAGGGTGTGAATCTTAGCTGGTCCCGTCGAATCGGATGACACACAGGCCGATAATCTCGGGCCGGGCCGAATAGAAGTCTGCGCATTACGATTCAGAATCGAATATCACGCGAGCGATGGAGTCGACACCTAGATGTCAATGGTGCCGGCTGGCCGTGGCCAATATAAACCCAAAAATCGATACGCGTGTGAACAAGTGGATAATTTAGCTGACAATTTGTGCCGTCTCGACGGCAGCACCACCGAACCGCTACTCCGTTTGGTACATCAATGTAGCGGCGGTGATCGTCGCGAGCCGTCGACGTTAATATCTTTTTCAACAGATGAATCTTCGTTTGATCGTTTCTCAGGTGACTTGTCCAGACCCAATGCGGCTCGGCGGTGATTCATAGTCGAGTGGCTCAGGCCAAGAAGTTTGGCGGCGTCGCCCCTTCTGCCGTTTGTTGCCGCGAGCGCAGCCGTTAATAAATGTCGTTGAGCTTCCATGTAAAGTTGGTCGATATCTTTCATGGGAATAATTTTTCGAGAATCACGAATTTGTCGTAACTGCGTGATCGATTCTCCGAAAGAATCTTTGCCGATCACGTCTTTGACATTTTTTTCGGTAATCGTGCCATTGGCGAGTGCGAATGCTTCGTTCACGGCGTTTTCAAGTTCGCGTACATTGCCAGGCCAATTGTGACTCTTAAGCGCCCTTACGGCTCCGGCAGTAATCGATTTAACTAGATTCGACTTTGCTTCCATCTTGCGCAAAAAATGATGAATTAATGGTTCAATGTCTTCTGGTCGTTCGCTGAGCGCCGGAACTTCAATTCTCATGCACTTTAGCCGAAAATATAAATCCGACAAAAACTGATCTTGTTCGGCAGCTTTAACAAGATTTCTGTTGCTCGCAGCGATCACTCGAAAATCTATTGATTTGTCGACACCGCCCACCGGTCGAATCACTTTCTCTTGTAAAACTCGAAGGATCTTTGCTTGCAGTTCAACGGGCATTTTGTCGATCTCATCGAGAAATATTGTGCCACCGCTAGCTTGCTCGAAAGCGCCGATTTTGTTCTGGTCCGCGCCGGTAAAGGAGCCCTTCATGTGCCCGAATAGTTCACTTTCAAGCAAATTTGCTGGGATCGCGCTACAGTTAATTACAATAAACGGTTTATTTTTACGTGGCGAATTGTCGTGAATGGCTCTTGCAATTTGTTCTTTTCCCGAACCTGTCGGGCCAGTTAACAATACGTTTCCGGGAAATTGGGCGAATCGAGAGGTGAGCTCAGCAATTTTAGCTAACTCTTGAGAGCGACCAGTCATATTTAATACGCGCGCGATGACCTGTCGGTTCGCTTCTTCGTCTTGATGTACTTTGTATTCATCTTTAAAGAACA
>DAIDJH010000281.1 GCA_027451425.1 Bdellovibrionales bacterium
TGTGTTGGCCATCATCGTCATGTTTTCGCTTCGGCGTGACTTGCCGCCAGCCAATATCCGCTCCGACTCCGCAATAGAAGAATTGTTCAATGGGGCAAAGTTCGTGTTCCGGCACCATCTTCTTTTGCCGGCGATGTCGCTCGATATGATTTCGGTTTTTTTTGGCGGAGTGACAGCGTTACTCCCCATTTATGCGGCGGAAATATTGAAAATTGGCCCACAAGGTTTGGGATATTTGCGTGCCGCACCAGCCTTGGGGGCTGTCATCGTTGGCCTTACGCTTACGCGGGTTGAATTTCGTCGGCGCGCCGGGCGCTTTCTTTTCACGGCCGTCGCGGGCTTTGGGGCGGCGACGATCGTTTTTGCTCTGAGCCGAAATTATGCGCTTTCGCTCGTCGCGCTGTTCTTCGCCGGAGGGTTCGACAGTGTCAGTATGGTTATTCGGTCATCGACTGTACAACTGTCATCGCCCGATCATATGCGCGGCCGAATATCGGCGGTGAACTCCATTTTCATCGGCTCGTCAAACGAACTCGGCGAATTCGAGTCGGGGGTTGCGGCCAAACTCATGGGCGTTGTTCCGTCCGCGGTTTTTGGCGGAGTGGTTTGCATGCTCACGGTCGGTGTGACAGCGACGTTCGCGCGAAAGTTGCGCGCCTTGAACTTGCATGAGTTAGAGGCGATACAGAATCAAAAATTAGCGAAACAATAACAAAAAATTATGATTAAACGCCGTTTTCGGCCGAAGTGAACGCAATTTCGTATAATTTTTGCAAGCGAAGCCGAGGCCGCTGCCACTGTTCAACTTTCGTTCGTAAGACCATATTTTCCATTCAGAATATTCGGGGGAATAAGGGATGAGACGGGGGATTTTTTCGTACATTTTAGTGCTAGGGGTTGTGGTTTCATTGCGGGCCATAGCTGATACTTTACCTGCGATTTCTGAAAATTCGACCGCACGCGCGGAAAAATCATGTGCCAAAATCCTCAACCAAAAAAGGCCGCCGACTGAAATTCAGGTCATCAGCTTTGCGCTTGGTCGCCACGTCTCGCAGAGAAATATAACGCCCGAGATAACCCAGCGCGCGGTCAACAACTTTATGGACCTCGTTGATCCGTTTCACGTCACTTTAACGGCTAAAGAACGAAGGGTATTTTCGCATCTTTCCCCTGAAGATCTTGCGATCGTGCAGTCTCAATTGTTTCAGCAGTACAATCGCGGTTTGTTTGAAATGATCGAAGAGTTGGCGGTCAACCGGCTCAATGAACTTAATCATAAGTTTATGACGAGCAAAGAATTTCGTGATCGTGCGGTTGAGGCGGACACCAAACAATCTGTATTTATAGGCATGAACCTCACGACAATTTTCAGCAAGCCTCCCGTTGACGAATCGGGAATCGAAAATCGTTACCTCAGCCTTTTTTCTGGGTTAACGAATTATTTTTCAAGCGAAGCTTACGCAAAACACGCTCGTTTATCGGCGCCGCTAACGAAGCGGCAGGGGCTTTTGCTGGCCATTCGTCAAATGCGGAAGAATATTGTGCCACTGGCGCGGGCGGTGAACGATTATGGAATTTCATTGTTGATAGCGAAAGCATATGTCGCCGCGCTGGACCCGCACTCTCGTCTTGAGCTGCCAGATGAAGCCGAACACAATTTTAATGAAATGAGCGGACAGTACAGCGGTATTGGAGTGGGATTATCTGAGCAGCCGAGAGGCTATCAAATTATCGGTGTGGCCCCCGGCAGCTCGGCGGAGAAGGCAGGACTCGTCGTTGGCGATGTGATCACCCACGTTGCTGATCCCACGCTCCCGAAAAAAAGGGATGGAGATTGGTGGCTACTTCGAGGCCTTTCGCAACCGGTGAGCGATTTTATTGGAGGACCTGTTGGCTCACAAATTCGGCTACGGGTTGAGCGCGGCAATCAAGTCATCGAAAAAACTCTTGCTCGAAAGTTGATTTCTCGTGCTCCAGATAAAATCGATATTAAAGTCGCCAACTCACCTCAGGGCTTAATCGCGCTCGTAAATTTCGACAGCTTCTACCACGGGGTCAGCAAGCAGTTGAGCGTCGCGCTTCGAAAGGTGTTGGAACAAAACGATATAAAAGCGGTCGCGCTCGATCTTCGTGGCAACCCGGGTGGCGACGTGAGCGAAATGGTCAATATTTTTGGTCTCTTCGTAAAGAGTGGGGCGGCGATACAACTGGCGAGTCGCGATGACAGCGGTCATATTCACTCACAAATTTTGAAGATCCCCAAAGGCAATCAGCCAGTGTGGACGGGGCCAATGATTGCGATGACCGATGGTGGTTCAGCGAGTGCTTCTGAGGCACTGGCCGGCGCGCTGCAAGATTATAATCGTGCTATTGTTGTTGGGAGTACCACTTACGGTAAGGGTAGTGCTCAGCAAATGGAGCAGCTAAAAAATGGTGCGACTCTTTGGCTGACGCAGGTCATGTTTTTCACTCCAGCCGGTAGATCGTCACAAAAGGGCGGAATTTTGCCGGATGTCGCTTTGCCCGCGACTGA
>DAIDJH010000282.1 GCA_027451425.1 Bdellovibrionales bacterium
TTTTTCTTTTACCCTGGTCATCGTCGCAACGATGATCGTGTTCGCGCGCCTTGCTAAAAAGTGGAAATTTTGGGGAGTTCTTTCTTTTGCCCTCATCTGCGTATTGCTCGGCCTTTCACTTCGGATGTATATCATGGTGGCTCCCGGAGCCTAATTATGATTGATCTGCGCGCGCTTGAAAAAAATGAACCCAACAGTTTTATGAATCAACCGTTTGAAACGGGCTACCGCATTGCGCTCAAAAACCGAGGCTATGCCCCAAGCGCGATCGAAGAGCTTCTTGAGTTGAACAAGTCGCGCAAAGCCCTGTTGACCGAGGTTGAAACGGCCAAGGCAAAACAAAATAAGGTGAGCGCCGAAATTGCCAGGATGAAACGAGCGGGGCAAGCCGCGGACGATTTTTTAAAGGAGATGCAAGCGCTCAGCCAAGACGTTCATGCAATGGAGTTAAAGGCGGCGGTGGCGGATCAAAAAGTCACCGATGCACTTTTGCAGCTGCCGAATATTCTTCATCACACAACTCCAGCAGGGGTCTCATCCGAGCAAAACCAAGAAGTTCGCCGCGTTGGTGAGCCGCGAGCCTTTTCATTCGCGGCGAAAGATCATGTCGAGATCGGCGAAAAGCTTGGAATTATCGATTTTGATCGGGCGGGCAAAGTGGCCGGTGCGCGCTTTGCCTTTTTAAAGGGGGCGGCGGCCCGGCTGGAGCGCTCACTCATCCAATTTATGATGGACGTCCATGCGGGGCGCGGTTACGAAGAAGTTATTCCGCCGTTTATAGTAAATGCAAATAGTTTACGTGGCACGGGTCAGTTTCCCAAATTTCGTGATGATGTGTTTTGGATCTCTAACCCAGAGTACTATCTTGTCCCAACCGCCGAAGTGCCGGTCACGAATTATTTTGCCGGCGAAATTTTAAACGGTGTAGACTTGCCGAAATCATTTGTCGCGTACTCGCCGTGTTTTCGCTCAGAGGCGGGGAGTTACGGCAAGGACACAAAAGGCCTAATCCGACAACACCAGTTCAATAAAGTTGAGCTTGTGAAGTTCACGCGACCCGGCGAATCCGAAGCTGCGCACGAAAAATTGACAGCGGATGCTGAAGAAATTTTGAGGCAACTCGAACTGCCTTATCGGGTAGTCGCGCTTTGCTCGGGTGACATCGGTTTTAGCGCGATGAAGTGCTATGATATTGAGGTGTGGTTGCCGGGGCAAGAAGCGTATCGAGAGATCAGCTCATGTTCGAATTGTGGAGATTTTCAAGCTCGCCGCGCGAATATTCGATTTCGAGAGGGTCCGAAAGATAAGCCGCTTTTTGTTCATACGCTCAATGGCTCTGGCCTGGCGGTGGGTCGTACCCTGATTGCGATTTTAGAAAACTATCAAAATGAGGACGGCAGCGTGACGGTCCCGCTGGCTTTACGCCGCTATGTTGGTCGCGATCTAATCAAACCGAACTGATTTTGCATTGACCGTGCGGCAGCCGCCAAATAAATTGGCCGACGGAGAGATGGCTGAGCGGTTGAAAGCACCAGTCTTGAAAACTGGCAAGGTCTTACGGCCTTCGTGGGTTCGAATCCCACTCTCTCCGCCAATTTAAGTAAAACAAATCGACCGAAAAATTCAGAAAAACGAAAATCACAAACAGTTCTAAGTAATTGAAAAAACACAAAGGAGCCAGACGCTCCGATTGCGATTATTTCAGTAAAAGTCGCACTATTTCTTTGAGTTGCTACTTTTGCTACCTGATTTGCTCCCTGCAAATTGGAAGAAAAAAGAAACGAATCCGGCCACGCGCAAAGACGCCACCATGTGAACCTCTCTGGTCATCTCTCGATCTAACTTTTTACGGAGGTTCTTATGGAGAAAATTATAGATGCAGTTCTTGGCCTTATCGAGGCCGTTGCGATTACTGGAGCTATAGGCTTTGGCGGAGCAATGGGACTTCGGGCTCTACACGACGAAGTTCGAAAGGAGACGATTGAGGCCCTGAAAAGGCCCACGCCTTCGTTATCCCATTTTTCGAAACAACTAACGACGCCATCTCGCTGATTCAAGAAATTTTTATGTCTGGCATCGGTAACTCCGTGCCAGAGAAAGGCAATTTATGGAAAGCAGTAGCTTCCCTTCAGTTCAAACAGAAAACGAAGTCCCCACTCGCAAAACAGTCACAGTCATTTTTGAATTTTCAGTTTTAAAACCTAAGGTCACGGTCTTCCGAGGGGTTCAAGCCACGGACGGCGGCTTTCGAATGGAGAAGCGTGGCCTCAATGCCAAAAAGTTCAAACCATTTATGTGGTGCGGTTCTCGGGAATCGCTTTACAAGTACCAAGAGGTTGCTCAAAAAACCTCGGTCAGATGACCTATTGCTGGCGAATTCGCTTTTTGAATTCGCCCCAGATAGTTTCGTGAAACTCTAGGGCTGGTACTCGGTAAATCCGAGCCAGTTCCGCCAAATGACAGCATGGAATGCGCATTATTCCCAAAGCCTCGCATTTTTGCGTCCAGCCCGAAGGCACTGAAAGAATT
>DAIDJH010000283.1 GCA_027451425.1 Bdellovibrionales bacterium
TTTACCGGTGACTATTGCAGAAAATCCGCTTTCGTGTGTTGTTCTGGGTTCTGGCAAAGTTCTCGAAGAGATGGATCTTCTTAAGCAGCTCACGGTGGATTGATGCTCCCAGAAGCGCTGCTAGAAAAAGTCGCGCTTTTTTACTATCTTAATTTTTTGGATGAAGACCAGTCTTTGGCGGTGGCGGCTCAAACGGTAAAGTCGCTGAATCGGCGCGCGCCGCGAGGCGCGAACAGTACGGCAGAGATCGTCAGGCAAATTGAAAAATCTTTGAAAAAATCCAAGACAAACATCCGACCGTCGAGTTTAAGTTTTTCGGCAGGTGCACTCGTCACTCCTGAAGACTGGAACTGGGGTCCATGGTTTGAATTTCGAAAAATCGCCGATGATCGCGAGTTTCGAACGGTGCTCTACGCAAAAATCTTAAAGTTTTCTGATGACGCCATTGCCGAGGGGATGGGTTTGCCCATTGGTACAGTTCGCTATCGCGTGGGTCATGGCCTAAGGACGTTGGGGCACATCTTACATGCAGGGGGCAAGCATGCCTGAGTCGCGGCTATCGCGCCCCAAGCGGCAATTGTCGCGCTTTATGTGTGAGGAGATGATCTATGATTATGCCGAGCACAATCTTGATTCTGAGCGCCTCCGGGCGCTCGAACAAAGTCTGAATGGCAATCTTGAACTACAACGTGAGTTAAAAGCCATTCAGGCGGCGGATGTTTATTGCAAGCAAATGGCCTTGGCACGAATTTCATCTCTTCAATTGGAGAAGTTGAAATCGGCGCAGTCATTTTTTTCAAAGTCGATGGATCGACTGCGCTATCGGAATTGGCCGGACGTGATTCAGTGGACAACGCAGGCGCTTATTTTGTCCGCATTGGTTGCGGTTTTTGCTCTCATAATCCCGTGGCAAAGAGTGCAGCGAAATGCGAGCCGCTTTATTGAGCTTAACCACACGCGCACAGTTATAAATTCTCCAATTATTGCGAGTGCTCCGGTAAAAACCAGCCGGGTCGCTAAACCACAAGTGGTAAACGTATCAGCTGCCAAAACCTCGGTGGCAGCGGCGGTAAAAGCACCGCCGGTTACAACTTCGCCTTCAACGCCCACAGTGCCCAAACTCAAAGGCGTTTTGTACCGCATGTGGATGGAACTGCCTGATGTTGATACGGTGGCGCCGCAGGTGCGCGCAAAAATCATTCAATTTGGCGGCCATAAAGCCGGTCAAGTTGAGCTTGGTTGGCGCAAAGTGAATCCAAGTGGAGCATATTTCCATTTTATTATGCCTAAAAAAAATTACGACGATCTTGTCAAGACGTTAGGCGGGTACGGTCCAGTCCGGATCTTAAAAACGGCGCACCAACGAGTTATGCCTCCAGGTAAAATTCGCATTATTCTGTGGATGAAGGAGCAGCCACCGGATTCCCAAACCAATGACCGAGCCAACAACGATCAATAAAATTCCCATGCAGCGCCCGGCGCGATCGCTTCGCACCATCCTCATGATGTGGCTTCTCATGTTTTCAATTGTGCCGCTGGCGTTTTTAACGGGGTATTCGCTCGTAAAATACGAAGAGGCGATCGATCAAGAGTTAACCCAGCGATTGCGCGGCAATGAACGTGAAATCAACCTCATTTTTCAGGAGCTGCAAAAGAATTTGCTGACAAGAAATGCGGTTCATGCCCACGACAGCGCCCTTGCCTATTATCTATCGACTGATGAAGTAAATAATGCGCGTGATTTGGCGACAAGATGGCTAAAGGGAGCGATTGCGAATCGGCTCTCGATTTTCAACCGCGACGGTAAGCTAACGGTTTCACTCTACGCTGGCAAAAAGGGGAAAATTGAACGGCGAGCGGATCTTGAAGGCAAGGACGTCTACCTTTCGCGCGATTTTTTAAAATTGGCTTCGGCGCACGATCAGTTGGCCGTTGTCGACTTCAATCGTGAAAACGGCCTCGATCTTGTCGCGTTCGCAAAAATTTTAAATTCTTCAGGGGCACTCGTTGGCTATATCGAAGAAGTCCTCAATGTGGACTCTGATTTTATGACAAACATCAAAAAGCGAATGGATGTTGAGGTCGCGTTTGTTAGTGACGACGGGGTGAAAACGATCGCCAGTCACGACGACCTAACGCGCTACCGCACCGGCTTTTTTGCGGATCATTGGTCAAGTAAAAGGCCGCGCCTTTTTGATTTGAACATACGAGGCGCACCTTTCGGTTTTATGGTCGAAAAAATCCCGTGGGGTGACCAATATTTTTATCTCGCCATAGGCGCATCCAAACGCGCGGCCAATGAAGTTTTGAAAAATGTGAATTTCGCATTCTTTTCAGTCGTCGGCACGATCATACTGCTTCTCATCGTTCTGAGCTTTGTGTTATCAAAAGTACTCCTGCAGCCGCTTTACCGGTTGGTGGGTCTCGTGCAAAACGCCGACCTCAATCAGTCTCGCTTTTATCGATCACCCGAAGTGATGCTTGGTTGT
>DAIDJH010000284.1 GCA_027451425.1 Bdellovibrionales bacterium
CCGCTCTCTCCATTTCAATTTTTGCGACGCCCGCGTGTTTCAATTTATCTTTGATGTATTTGCGAAGTTTAAAATCTTCTTGCAAATTCGTCGCAAATTGGCTGCCCTTCGCAAACCAACGCGAATCCCACGTGCGAATCACGCCAACTCGTAAACCAACTGGATTGACCTTCTGACCCAAACTACACCCGACCTTTCATAATCATGCCCTCTCATCCAAAACGAGTGAAATATGGCTTGTTTTCTTTCGAATCATGAAGGCTCGCCCTTGTGCTCGCGGACGATATCGCTTCATATCTGGACCTTCATCAACAAGAACCGTTTTTACGAACAAATTATCTACATCGATTACTTTTTTTTGCTCAGCATTAGCAACAGCGGACTCCACCAATTTTTTCATGAATACAGCCGTTTTCTTTGGCATAAACGCCAAAATCCGAATGGCATCATTCACGTTTTTGCCACGAATCGCATCTGCCACAAGCCGAGCCTTCTGCGAGCCCACTCGTGCGTATTTTAAATTCGCTTTCACTTCCATGATTCTTAAGCTCCTTTCGCCGGAGCGGCCGCCGCTTCCGCTTTGCGCTCAGAATGGCCACCAAATTGTCGCGTCGGAGAGAACTCACCCAATTTGTGACCGATCATATTTTCGGTCACATAAACCGGTACAAATTTTTTGCCGTTATGAACGGCGAATGTCAGCCCAACAGCCTCGGGGAGAATCGTCGATCGGCGCGACCAAGTTTTAATCACTTTACGATCACCCGCTTTGAGTGCCGTATTGATTTTCTTCATTAAGTGGTGGTCCACATAAGGACCTTTTTTTACTGAACGAGCCACAGCTTACATTCCTTTCGCGTTTCTACGTCTGATGATCATTGCATTGGTACGCTTATTTTTACGAGTTTTAAATCCTTTGCATGGTTTGCCCCAAGGGGTAACGGGATGATGACCTTTACCCACACCTTCTCCTCCGCCATGGGGGTGATCAATGGGGTTCATTGCCATGCCACGAACAGATGGTCGAATACCGCGCCAACGACGGCGACCGGCCTTGCCCCAGCTGATATTTTCGTGATCGGTATTGCCGACCTGACCAATACTCGCTCGGCAAACCGACAAAACTTTTCGAACTTCACCTGACGGCAATCGCACCTGGCAATACTCACCCATCTTACCGATGAGGACCGCACCAACGCCGGCTCCACGCGCGATCTGAGCGCCCTTTCCGGGACGAAGCTCAACATTATGAATTGTTGTACCGGCGGGGATTAAACCCAATGCCTTCGCGTTACCAGGTTTAATGTCAGCCGCATCCCCAGAGACAACGTGATCTCCAACATTTAACCCGACCGGCGCCAAAATATAAGATTTTGTGCCGTCGGCGTAGCAAATAAGCGCAATTCGGCACGTACGGTTGGGGTCGTATTCAATAGCAACAACCTTCGCGGGAACATCCACTTTATCGCGGCAAAAATCGATAACTCGATAGCGGCGCTTATGACCACCACCTTTGTGCCAAATTGTGATCATCCCAGTGTTATTGCGCGCGGCCCGGCGGGATAAAGCACGAGTCAAAGATTTTTCGGGTTTTGATTTGGTTATTTCCGAAAAATCGTAGCCCGTCATTTGCCGGCGAGACGGGGTATTGGGACGATAAGTTCGCACGCCCATTGATTATGCTCCTTCAAAAAGGGTGATTTTTTCACCCGGTGCCAGACGGACCATTGCTTTTTTCCAATATTTTACGGCGCTAACCCCAAGTTTATTTCGTGTTGCACGCCCGCGGCAGACTGACGTTTTCACTGATCGAACTTTCACGCGGAATAATTTTTCGACGGCGTTTTTCACTTCGACTTTACTAGCGGCGCGATCCACTTCAAAAACATAAATATCATGCTCTGCGAGCATGCTATTTTTTTCAGAAACAAGCGGACGTTTGATAACCTGATACATCACTATTGCCCTCCGCCCAAGCATCGGGCCTCGATTTGTTTGAGCGCCTCCTTAGCGAGTATCGCGCTATCGAACCGCAAGAGATCATAAACATTCAAACCGGCGACGCTGTAATAACGGACCTTAGCCATGTTTCGCGCCGCTCGAGACATCAACTTGTCTTCTTTTCCATCAATCAACACGGTTTTACTAAAACCTAATTTATTTATTCTCCCCACCAGTTCTTTTGTCCGCCCATCCGTCGAAGTCATTTCGTCCAGAACGATTAGCCGGCCGCTTGCAAACAAATATGAAAGCGCCGATTTTAAGCCTTCGCGCTTTAATTTCTTAGGGAGCGTATATGAATAATCCCGTGGCTTTGGCGGAAAAACCACGCCGCCGCCAACCATGACTGGCGATCGAATGGATCCCTGTCGTGCCGAGCCCGTACCTTTTTGCTTAAACGGCCTTTTACCACCGCCTCTTACTTCGCCTCGGGTTTTGGCTTTGTGCGTGCCACTA
>DAIDJH010000285.1 GCA_027451425.1 Bdellovibrionales bacterium
GAATCGGTCGTTCAGCTTAACGATATGCGCACGATCCGTGAACCAAAACGTCCGGCGATTTTATGGCTGATCGACGATGACGTTTCTATACGGCGAGCATTTGTGCGAATTTTTGAAGGCGAAACCCATCATATTTTTTCAGCTTCGAACGCCAGCGAAATCGAGCAAATTCTGGTCTCTGGCGCTCCGGACCTGATATTTCTCGATATTGGGTTGCCGTGGATTGATGGGTTTGAGCTCGCCACAATGATGAAAGAGCACGGGGATTTGGCGCGCGTACCGATCGTATTTATTTCGGGTCGCGACTCCCTGGCAACAATAAAGAGGGGATTTCAAGTCGGGGCACATGATTTCATCACGAAACCTTTCGACGTGAAAATCGTCCGCAAAACAGTGAAAACACTTTTGGCTCTGAGCTAAACCGTTAGCGGCACGCCCTTGGGGATCGCGCTTAAAAGTTTTTTCGTATAGTCATGTTGCGGGCTTTTGTAAATTGAGACCGCATCGGAGCGTTCGACGATCACGCCGTTGTACATCACGGCGACTTCGTCGGCGATGTAGTTGATGACGGCAAGATCGTGCGAAATAAATACGTATGAAAGATTGAATTCGTCTTGCAGATCGAGAAGCAAGTTGAGTATCTGGGCCTGCACTGACACGTCGAGCGCGGAAACGGATTCATCACAAACGATGAATTCCGGCTCAACCGCAAGCGCGCGCGCGATACAAATGCGCTGACGCTGTCCCCCTGAAAATTCGTGCGGATAACGATTGATTACAGATGGATCAAGGCCCACGCGCCGGAGAAGTTGGGCGGCCCGCTCTATGCGCTTTCGGCGATCGGGTTCGAGTTTGTGAATGATCATTGGCTCCATAATGGCTGAGCCAACTGTCATGCGTGGATTCAGCGAAGCGTACGGGTCTTGAAAAATGATCTGCATTTTTCTCCGTAACTTGCGCATTTCATCGGCTGAGAGCGCGCCAATCGCGCGACCGTGATAGAGAATTTCGCCCTCGGTGGTTTCGATAAGCCGCACAATAGCACGGCCCAAGGTTGTTTTACCGCAGCCCGACTCACCAACAAGACCGAGCGTGCGACCTTTGCGAACTTGTAAGTTGACGCCGTCGACGGCTTTAACAAACGACTTTGGTTTGCCAAAAATGGTTTTATCGAGAATGAAGTGCTTTTTTACATCTTTGATTTCAAGAATGACCGGGTTTGCGTCAGTGATCGTTCTTTGCACTTTCGGAGTTTTTAAAATTGAAAGATCGAACTCGCGCTCGCGCCCGTCCTCGGTCATGAAATCGTTGACCGTGGGCAATCGGCGCGGATTTTTGTCGAGCGTTGGCCGGCACGCCATTAAGCCTTTTGTGTAGGGATGTTTGGCATGCTGAAAGATCTCTGATTTTGCGCCTTGTTCAACAATGCGGCCTTTGTACATGACGACCACTTGGTCGGCGATGTCGCCGATCACTCCAAGATCGTGCGTGATGAAAAGTACGCTCATGCCGTATTTTTTCTGAAGTGAGGCAATCAGCTCTAGAATTTGCTTTTGAATTGTAACGTCGAGTGCCGTTGTTGGTTCGTCGGCGATCAGAAGCTCCGGTTCGCACGCGATGGCCATGGCAATCATCACCCGCTGGCGCTGGCCGCCACTCATCTCATGGGGGTAGGCGTTGATGCGCGACTCCGGGTTCGGAATGCCAACCTGACTTAAAAGTTCAACAGAGCGCGCGAGAGCTTGAGATTTACTCATCCCTTTGTGAAGGATCAGGGTTTCGGCAATTTGATCGCCAATTGTGAAGACGGGGTTCAGGCTAGTCATGGGCTCTTGAAAAATCATTGAAATTTTATTGCCGCGAATGGCGCGTAAGTCGCGCTCTTTGAGTTTGAGCAGATCCTGGCCATTGTAGAGAATTTGCCCGTCGGCAATTTTACCGGGAGGTGAAGCAATCAAGCGCATGATGGCAAGTGAGGTGACGCTTTTGCCGGAGCCAGATTCACCAACCAGACCGACGGTTTGACCTTTTGGAATTGAAAATGAAATGCCTTTAACGGCGTTCACAATCCCGTCATCGGTTGTGAAATCGATTTTGAGATTTTCAACACGGACAAGATCACCCATAAATTCCCCCCAGAATCTTGGTTGGCTGGCCCGAGGTTCAACATCCAACGATGGAGCGCTCCAGTCAATCGCTAGTCAAAAATTTGAATCACTTTTGACAACTCGCTATAACTCGAGAGGCGGGCGTGGGCACCCGCGTTGATCAGATCGGCAATCGGTGTGTAGCCAAACTCCACGGCAAGAGAATATGCTCCGGCATTGCGTGCGACCCAAATATCGGGGAGCCCATCTCCGATCATTAGCGTTTGTTCAGGCTGAACATTAGCGGCTTGCATGGCGGCATAGAGCGGGAGCGTGTAGGGTTTGGCGCGGACGTGGGTGT
>DAIDJH010000286.1 GCA_027451425.1 Bdellovibrionales bacterium
GTTAATGGCGCTTTACAGTCTTGGCCACAGTCTCACGCGCGTGAGTTTGCCGATTTTGTCAATGGTGACTTTGATTTGCATATTTACGTATTGGGTGGGGGATCACGTTGTGCCCTATGCCGCGCAAAAAATGAGCTACGTGTACTACGTCGACCTTGAAAAAACTCCGGGACTTTATTCCACAGTCGAGAAAAATAAAATTTGGTACCGTTCTGAAAATACAATTTTTAATATTTCGTACTTGAATGCTGTGAATAAATCCGCACAAGGCATTACGCTTTATTATTTCAACGACGCTTGGGATCTCATCCAGGTGATCAAGGCAAAGACCGTCAAAATGAATAAGAAAACGTGGTACCTACACAATGGTACGGTCACGCTTTTCGCAAAAGAGTCGAGCTTTCCGCTCACAAAATCGTTCAGATCCAAAACGCTCACCGTCGGTGAAGACCTTGCCGATTTCAGCGCCAACCCGCCCGACAGCCAAACGCTCACCACTTCGCAACTGAAAAATTTTATCCATAAAAATAAAGAAGCCGGTATGGATACTCTTGGTTATGAAGTCGATTTGTACGCGAAAATGTCGTTTGCATTTGCCGGGCTCGTTCTCTCACTCATGGGCATTCCATTTACACTTCAGCGCGCCCGCTCCGGAGGTAATATGCTCAATATTGGTTTGAGTGTTGGGATCGCGTTTGTGTACTGGGTTTTTTACAGCGCGTCGCTGGCTATGGGCAAACACGGCGTTTTGCCGCCTTTTGTGGCAGCATGGGGCCCGAACATTCTGATGGGTGGGGCTGCCACCGCCGCACTTGTCCGACTCAAACGTTGAAAAGGGCAATTTTGACCGCATTGCCGTATTTTGCTACAATGGCGCTATGGCGAAACTGGAAGTTTTGAAATTCCCTGATCCTAATCTGCGCAAGAAGTGTAAGCCTGTTGACAGGGTTACGGCTGAGCTTGTGCAATTGGCTCAAGACATGCTGGAGACGATGTACGAGCATCGGGGGATTGGTCTGGCGGCCGCGCAAATCAACCGGCAAGTTCGGCTGATCGTTCTTGATACGCGCCGGCCTGAAGGCGACGAGCGCGAAGTTCGCGATGAGTTGGGCGTGCCGGAGCTTGAAAAGAATATCGAACAGCCACTTATTTTGTTTAATCCTGTCGTCAAGAAAAAAGATGGTAAGATCACTTACAATGAAGGTTGTTTAAGTGTTCCAACTTACTACGAGATTGTTGAGCGTGCGCGACTCATTGAAGTTGAAGCTCTCAATCAAGAGGGTAAAAAAATCGAATTCACGACGGATGGGCTCCTCGCGATTTGTATTCAACACGAAATTGACCATTTAGACGGTAAACTTTTTATCGATCGTTTAAGTCCTATCAAGTCGGCGCGGATCAAATCGAAAATTCGCAAATTCGGTTACGGTTCGCGCGACGACGCCGAAGACGAATCGCAAGACGAAGATTCGGAACTTCGACTTTGAGCGCCCCGCATAAAATCGTTTTTTTAGGCACGCCAGAATTCGCCCGTTATCATTTGTCGAGTTTAATTTCGGACCCCAACTATTCCGTTGTGGGCGTTGTCACGCAACCGGATCGCCCGAGTGGACGACACATGCGGTCGACCCCAAGCCCTGTAAAACAATTGGCGCTTGAAAACGATCTGCGCGTGATTTCGCCCGAAACTGTTAAAAACGATGAGACCTTGCGTGAGATCAAAAATTGGCGGGCTGACGCCGCGGTTGTCGTGGCATTCGGGCAAATCCTGCCGCAGGCGTTTCTTGATATATTTCCGCACAAAGTGGTGAACGTGCATGCCAGTCTTTTGCCGCGATGGCGAGGCGCCGCGCCCATTCAACGCGCGATTGAATGCGGCGATCGCGAGACGGGCGTGTCGCTACAGGTGATGGTGAAAAAGCTCGACGCCGGCGACGTGATTGGCAGTTATCGAATCGAAATTGATGATGCGTGGGATGCCGTTCGTCTTCACGACGAACTCCTCCCTTTGGGGACAAAACTTTTGCATGTCGAATTCGAGGATTATTTGCGGGGGCGTTTGACACCTGTCCCGCAAGATGAAAATCTTGTGACCTACGCGTCGAAAATTGAAAAATCCGAGGCGCGTCTGGATTGGGCAGGTAAAAACGCCATGCAAATTCGCAATCACATTCGCGCCATGACCCTTGGCCCTGGTAGCGTGACAAAGTTAAACGGCCGACAGTTAAAAATTCTCAAGGCGGAAATATTCAGTGCCGAAGTTACCGGTGCAGACGATGCGAGCGCGGCGCCGGGCACCATAATCGCAGTCGAGCAAGACGGTTTCACGGTGGCATGTCGCGAGGGAGCATTGCGCGTGGTACGTGTGCAGCCCGAATCAAAGCCGCCGATGTCCGCTCACGATTTTTTGCTCGGGCATAAATTAAAAACC
>DAIDJH010000287.1 GCA_027451425.1 Bdellovibrionales bacterium
GCCAGGTCGCCTACTACAAGGGCACGATCGCCGGTCACCCGCACTCGTTCGTACTTGATGATCACCATGAGTTTTTCACGCGAAAGCCGATGCTGGTATGCGGAAATACGGCCGATATGATTTCAAAAACATGGTACAAAAATCACTTTGATGTGGTTGGGGACAAAACCGAACACCTGGGTTTATTTGATTGTGGCCCTGCGCCCGTTGCCGCTTCAGCGGATGTACGCGCGACAGGTGGCTGTTGCTGACTATGAAGTCACGACAGTTTATATCTGAATTTTTGGGGACAGCGCTACTTCTTGTCGCCGTGGTTGGCTCGGGCATTATGGGCGAGCAGTTATCCGCCGGCAATGCCGCAGTTGCGCTACTTGCCAATGCAATCGCCACCGGCGCGGCCCTATTTGTGCTCATCCATATTTTGGGGCCTGTTTCTGGGGCACATTTTAATCCGGTCGTTTCAACATACATGCGATTCAAGGGCAAATTGACCAATTCGGTTTGGCTAGGGTTCATTGTGAGCCAAACAGTTGGTGCAGTTGCCGGCGTGTTGATTGCCCACTACATTTTTGCGTTGCCGCTGCTGCAAGTGTCGCGGCACGCTCGCGACGGAATGCCGCAAGTTATTTCCGAATCCATCGCCACCTTCGGACTTCTTCTGACCATTTGCGCTTTTGAGCGCTCAAATCCCGACCGTACTCCAACAGGAGTGGCGCTGTACATCACAGGGGCATATTGGTTCACATCTTCGACGTCGTTTGCGAACCCCGCTGTGACAATCGCGCGCATGTTCACAAACACGTTTGCCGGTATTGCCCCCCACAGTGCACCTGGGTTTATCGTTGGAGAAGTGATCGGGCTCGTCGTTTTTGCTGTTTTTTGGCGATACTTTTCTGTGGTAGAAGGCAATGTATGAATCGGCCGAAATTTCAAGAAATGCTCAAAGGGGCAGATCTTTATCCGCTTAAACCGACGCGCATCGAAATTTTTCAAATCAATGTCGGCAAATTATGTAATCAGACATGCCGGCATTGCCACGTAGATGCAGGCCCGCATCGGCGTGAGATCATGACTCGCGAGACGATGAGTTTATGCATCGACGTGGTGACAAAACACAAGTTCGCCACTGTGGATATCACTGGTGGGGCACCGGAACTGAACCCCAACTTTCGTTGGCTGGTGACCGAGATGAAAAAGGCCGGCGCGCACATTATGGATCGCTGCAACCTCACGGTGATTTTATCTAACCCAAAATTTCGGGATTTGCCGCTGTTCTTTCGTGACCACCAAGTCGAGGTGATTTCGTCACTCCCACATTACACGGCTTTTAAAACGAACCGTCAGCGCGGCGACGGAGTTTTTGAGAAATCGATCACGGCATTAAAAATGCTCAATGAAGTTGGCTACGGTCGTGAGGGCACGAAATTGAAGTTGAATCTTGTTTATAATCCGGTCGGTGCATTTTTGCCGGGCAATCAAGAAGAGCTTGAGGCCGACTTTCGCCGCGAACTTCGCAAGCAATACGACATCGAGTTTAACCATCTTTATTGTATCACCAACATGCCGATCAGTCGGTATCTTGAATATTTACAAAACTCAGGAAATTATGAGACTTATATGTCAATGCTAATCCAAAACTTTAACGCCGTTGCCGCCGCGGGGGTGATGTGCAGAAATACGTTATCCGTCGGGTGGGATGGTCAGCTTTACGATTGCGATTTCAATCAAATGCTCGACATGACTGTTGATGGCGGCACTGCACCGACGCACATTCGCGATTTTGACTTAGATCGGTTGAGCGCGCGATCGATTGTCGTGGACGAGCATTGTTATGGCTGTACTGCCGGCAGCGGTTCAAGTTGCGGTGGCACTATAAAATAAAACCGCAACTCATACAGACCCGTCTCATTACATCGAGAGCTTATTGGCTTTGTTCATCATTTGAACGCCGTGAACAAGAGAAGCTCCGCCTCGAATTGCGGCCGCTACATGGACGGCCTCCATGAGCTGTTGCTCCGTACAGCCTTTTTTCAGCGTGTCTTGGGTATACGCATCGATGCAGTAGGGGCACTGCACGGCATGCGCAACAGCGAGTGCGATTAGCGACTTTTCTCGTTCGGTGAGAGCTCCTGCCTTAAAGACGGAGCCGTACCAAGAAAAAAATTTATCGCCGAGCTCTTTTTGAAATTCGCTAATTTCGGAGAATTTCGTTAGATCTGATTCGTTGTAGTAGTGGCTGTCCATCTCTGCCTCCATTTTGAACCCAATTTTTGACCAGAATATGTTGTTACGCCAGCGAATTCGCAAATAGCATTTCGCGGTATTTTGGCAACGGCCAAAACTCGTCGGATACGAGCCTTTCCGCTTCGTCGGCCGCGTCACGAAGTTGAGATGCCAAGGGTACCGCGTGTTCGGATATAAACTCCATTT
>DAIDJH010000288.1 GCA_027451425.1 Bdellovibrionales bacterium
AGCCAAGGCTTCAGTTCGCCGGCGCGGTTGAACATTGAAAACGACAAAATCCGAACTTTCAACAATTTGATGGATACCGCGACCGGCACCCCCTTTGTTGGCCTGCATTTCACCAGCTCGCCCGCCATAGCAACTATCCAGATAGCTGAGTATCACCTTGCCCGTGAGGGATCCAAACGGATCTTCAACCGATATACCCAGAAGAGTACCGTCAGTGGCCATACGAAAAAGCCCTCGCTCTTCAGGTTTTAAATCAACAGGGGTTGATCGCGACAGCTTATTGTACAACGGCCGGCCCGACAAATCTGTGGGGGCATCGTAAATGGCATTCATGAGGAGTTCTTCGGCCACGACCGCGACATTATCCAGCACAGAACCACGCACGCCGAGCTTTGAAAAGTGATCGCGCATTTCTTGATTGAGCAACTCACGCTCCGCGCTTTTTATGACGGGCAGTTCCTTCACTTCGACACCAACGCTGAGATATTTCTCTAATCCAAACAAGGTTGGGCTACACAGTTTCAAAACGGCCGTCATCACAGAACGAATATTGCCGGCACGGTCATCTTCACGCAGAAGTAAAATGTCAGGCAAATGTTGCAGCTTCAGCAAGTGCGGGAGTTGATCCTGAATCGATTCGGTCGCGAGATAGACAAAGTGCACGTTTTCATTCAGAGGACGTGAACCGGCGCCCATAAACTGTTCGAGTAGAGGAAGGGATTCCCTGTCGACGAGCACCACGTCGATTTTCGAGGCCCGCAGGAGATCGCCGCTTTGATCGAGCGATGAACTCGTTTGAATTTGCACGCCCGTCCCGCCAAGCGCTAGTCGAGCCAACGTCTGAAGCGGCTTTTGGCCTTGCGCCAGCAAAACAGTTTTTGTTTTCATCGAAACATCCAGCGCGTAGGTCTGCACGATAGGTTCTAAAATTTTCGTGGCTTCATCCACCTGCGTAACACTGGCTGAATTTTTCTTCATGGCCTCGCGCAACCCGTGCAAGTGGATATGGAGCAAGTCATGCAACTTCGACTGAAAAAGTTTCGTTCGTTCACTCACCCGCCGCTCGATCTGCCGGTTAATATCTTGAATCTCGCTTTTTGCCCGTTGCAAATCGGCAAGCGTGTCTTCAAGACGCTTCGCCTTTTCATTGGTAAGAGCGAGCTTATCCGTTAGCATGAGCGAATAAAGCCGATACATGACATAGTCGAACTCCGCGGCTCTCTCACCGACCGTTTTGCGAAACTCATTGAAGTCCACGCACAGAAGATCGACCGGCGTTTTTGTGATAATCGTTGCTGAACACGGTTTATTGGTAATGACGCTCATTTCTCCGAGCAAATCGCCTCGCCGTTTCAAGGTGGCAACCAACCCATCATCGACGTAAATGTTAACGGAGCCAATCAACAGAAAATAAAGATTGTTGTTGACCTCTCCTTGCCGAAGAATCACCTCTTCAGGAGCCAACGCCCGAAACTGCGCGGCACGCGCCAACTCCTCGACAGTTTTTTCTGGCATACCTTCGAGAAACCCGTGCCGATTGAGCACTTCGCGAAGGGCGTCGAGAGCGCCCTGATCGATTTCGGCTAATTTACCTGCCACTTCGCTATTTGCCATAAGCTCGAGCAACATCGCCTGCGGGTGACGTTACGGGCCGCGTGACCACTTCATGTGCGTGAAACTCCTGTTCGGAGTAGTCATCGACTTGAATAGCATCCCACCGTACTTCTTCGGCCTTTTGCAATGTAGCTCTCTCTTCAGCGCTGATCACCCCTTTCGCAAGGGCCTCGTCGATGAGCGCTTGACCTTTCAGTTTGGCGATTCTTTTTTCGTGCACGGCACGACGAATTTTTTGCTCCGCCACTTCTGATTTTTTGATGATACGGAAGGCATTATCCAACCGCCCGATGGCCTCCGTCACGTCAGCCGGTAGGTACATCCCTTGAGTTAGACGTTCACGAGTCGCGGAATCGCTGAGCATCGCGGATACAACTTGATGCCCAACTTTATCTTTTGGCGGGCTCGCCAAAGAGTTGAGGCGCGACCAAAACAAAAGCGGACGCCTGAAAAACCACCCGATAACCGGCACATCGAAATTCGACAAAATTCCATCAAACGCTTTTTGAATTTCACTGAACACGATGGCCATCGAATAGTTCACCATGGGGATATCTTCTTTTTGCCGACCTTCAGCTTGCCACTTGTATAAAACAGCGGAGCCCACGTACATCCAGCACATGATGTCGGCAAATCGACCCGTAATTTTTTCTTTGAACTTCAGCTTGCCGCCGAGAAGCCCCATGGCGAGATCGGCCATGATGGCAAAGCTGGCTGAAGACCATGCCAGCTTCTGAAAATGACGACCGACTGGGCCGCCATACCCGCGAGTGGCAAAGCGGGCGCGAGTAAGGCTCAACAATATCGAGCGGCAC
>DAIDJH010000289.1 GCA_027451425.1 Bdellovibrionales bacterium
ACGTTCGAGACGAAGCGCGATCGCAACAGCCAAAACAATTTGAATCGCAAGCGCGATCAGTAAGCCGCGCAAAAGCGCGGAATGCGAAGAAGCTATGAAGTAGAGCGCTAGAGCCGAGCATGCGCTCAGTCCGAAAAGTGCCGCAAAGATTTGCCAAAAATACTTACGTGATTTCATTGGGAGCCTTATTGGATATCTTTGAAGCGATACCCCACTCCACGGACCGTTTCAATGAGATGCCCCATTGACCCCATTTTTTTTCGTAAACCTACCATTTGAAAATCAATGGTCCTGTCGGTAACAGCATAGTTTTCACCGCGAATCGCTTCAACGATTTGCACGCGCGTATAAACCCACCCTGGTCGCTGTGCGAGAAAGTGCAAGATGCGAAATTCCGACTGAGTGAGCGCGATCAGTTGCCCCTCGACACGAACTTCGACCCGGCCAACATTGATTTCAAGTTTATCGATTTTCACACTGTCGGTTGCGCTTTTCGCATCCGTCCCGCGGCGTAAAACAGCTTCAACTCGCGCATGCAAAACTTTGGGGCTAAATGGCTTGGTCACATAATCATCGGCCCCAAGTTCAAGACCTTTGACCACGTCCGACTCTTCGCCACGAGCCGATACCATAATCACGGGAATTTCTTTTGTTTTTGAGCTCTCCTTCAGCCGGCGACAGATTTCTAAACCACTCATCCCGGGTAACATGATATCGAGGATCAATAAATCCGGTTGTGCCTCTTCAATCGCCTTAAGTCCAGCCTCACCCGTACCGAAGGTCTCGACGTTGAACCCTTCAAGGGATAAGTTGAACCGGATCAACTCCGAAATGTCTTGCTCATCTTCTATGATATAAATTTTACGTGCGGCCACTTCGACTTTTGCCCCCGCGTATTCCACCTATCTACGACACTATTGTTGAGTTTGTGTTAGGGTACAAAGGTTGACGCGCGGCAATCCCTAACCCAACGACCGTACGGCCCCGGAATACGGTGCCCTGGCTATTGATCCCGTCGAAATTTTATCAGAATTGACCGATATGTGAGATGTGAAAGCGTATTTCTTTTGTTTATTATTTGCGTTTGGCATCTCGTTTGCGTGCCACGCCGAAAACTTGGTCGACGACACAATCGACCAACCGTTGCTCGCCAGTCAAATTACCGCACGCTGCTCCTCCGCAAAGGAATTTATAACGACATTCAATTATTTGAAAAGTCACAAAGAACTCGGGCTATCTTCGCAGGAGATATATAACGTATCGAGCGACGTCGCCAAAGGCTGCACGGGCGCGGCTGCACGTTTTGTCAAAGTATTCGAGGTGCTCACAAAATCGGATGCCGGAACACGTGGGGCCATGAAACTGGCGGTTAAACTCGCTGACCGCTCGCAGAATTATTGTGACACCTTTATTAAAGTATTTGAGCGCAGCTATCTTACGGATGATCTCGATCTTGACTATGAGACCTCGCTAAAGCTCGCCAATGCGCTCGCGACCGATTACAAGGGCGACCCGCGCATCGCCGCTGAAGATTTCAGTAAACTCGTGGATTTCTGCGTAAGCGATAAGGGCGTCGGTCTTGCCAAGCCCGAATGCGGCCTGATCGCCGGTCGTGTTGTGAAACGCGCTGAAAATTTTCACGTGCTCAT
This sequence comes from Bdellovibrionales bacterium, assembly GCA_027451425.1. GTDB lineage: Bacteria > Bdellovibrionota > Bdellovibrionia > Bdellovibrionales > UBA1609 > RBG-16-40-8. Next base: position 1,650 of record DAIDJH010000289.1, read on the forward strand.
CGCTGATGAGTTTATCAAACTCTATCGGTTTTTAGTCGCGGACTCCGGACCGTCCGCGCCCGTGATAACGGCGCTGCAAATCTCAGAAAATGTTACCGCACAGGGCCCTGAGGCCGCCGATAATTTTATTGCCGCCTATAACTTTGGCATTGACCGCTCGGGCCTTGACTTCACCGCTCAACAATCCGTCGCGTTTGCTGAGGGCATAGCAAAAAATACGTTCTTCAATTTAAAACCGGATCAGTTTAAAAAATCCATTGAAGACCGACTCCCGGCGAGTACCTCGGAGGAGAATACCGCGAAGCCGTGACAGGCATCACGATCGCGCTCGCAACCGGCCCATAAATTTTCTTTTTGTACATGCGGTGTTGCTCCGCAACCGTCGCCCATCGATAGGGGAATAGCAACGGCGCAAACGACGACGCCGCCGCAACCCAAAGCATCGCCTGCGAATCTTGGCTGGCATTTGAAGACATAAGAGCAATATTTGTGGCAAGATTTGACACAAATGAAAACCATTTAATTTTAATCGCCAAATCTTCTGGCTCGTACAATGATTCTTCGGCAATTCGTTCACGCGCCAACTGTTGCCGTTGGGTTTTCGCCGGCAGCCGTTCAATTTCTCGATAGCCGGAAATGTAAGGGCGGTACCACTCCGACAGCGCGGCGGTGAGTCCGAGCCATCCAATACCTCCATTACTTCTTTTATCGCCTCTTCTTGATTTCCGCTTCTTATCGAATCTGAGACACAGGTTCGAAGATGATTCTCCAGTACTACT
>DAIDJH010000290.1 GCA_027451425.1 Bdellovibrionales bacterium
CCGATCTCAATTCGCGCTGATTCAGGCAAAGACGCATCACGGCCCGAAGCCACCAACCAAACCTCGTCCTGCATAACAAAACGCTCGTCATATCGATCAAATCCAATGCCGTATTCATTTTTCAGATCCGGCAAAATGGCCATATCGATCGAGGTCTTTTTCATTTCCGCAATGATTTGTTCGGACGTGCCATAAACCAATTTTAAACTCAATCGTGTGTTGTGTTTCAAAAATCAACCGACGACGGGACTAACCAAATGCAGACCAAACGCGCTCGTCGTGCCGATGCGAATCTCGCCTGCCAACTCCTGCGAAAATGTGTGGATTGCGACCTCCGCCTGTTGCGTGAGAAATAAAATCTTTTTCGCATAGTCATAGAGCAACTGTCCCTGAATGGATGGTTTCACCTGGCGCACGCCACGAACAAGTAAAGGAACTCCCAGCTCATCTTCAAGCGCCCGAATCTGTTGGCTCACCGCCGGTTGCGTAAGGTTGAGCTTTTCAGCCGCCGCCGTCATACTCCCCTCACTGATCACCCGACAAAATGTAGCCAATTGTTGCAGGTTCATCATTGCCTCCATAAACTTTTGGTATAAGCCGTCCTTATATCAGATTTTATGCGGCATGTAAAAGGCAATTGTTGTACTGTAAGACCTTCGCAAACAGCGCTCATCACATCCGATATAAATTTCATAGATTGCTATTTTTAAAAAAAAAATTTCAACGCCTTACCATTGGAATTGGCACAGGCTTTCACTAACTGCCTGTAATAACTTGTATTTTTACTATGCAATTACATTGGCTTATCAATGTGAAAATTTTGGCTTGGGTTGAAAAAATTTTTCATTCAGTGGATCGTCCGCGACATCTTCGGGGGGAGATAAATGAAAAATTCAATGATCACAGTAGCCGCGGCTTTTGGCGCACTTATGCTATCAGCCTGTGCAAATAGTAATAAAAATTCGCTCATTCCAATCATTCCATCGAATCAACGGGTCACCCACGCACCGACTAACACGAGCGAAACCGGCGTTATCGTTTCCGGCCTGTCGAAAACGGCGCTCGAATCTCTTGTCGCAAAAAATCAAAGCATGCGCGTTCGCGTGATAAATCCAAAGCATGGGCTTTATGAAATTTTCGGGCAAACCGTTGCAACGGTTCGAGGCGAGGTCGATGCGAACCAGGTTCTTGTCGAAAAAAATGACTACGTCCCCGTGCCTGATGAAACAAAAGAAATTAAAGCAAAATGGACGGCCTTAAAAGGGATAACCCCACCGACAAATCCAAATGTAAATGAAGGCCCTTTAGCCCGAGCGATTGAAAAAACACAGGGTGTGAAATTAACCGGCGGTAACCTTGATTTCGTGAATAGCTGCCAGTTCAGCAAATCAGAAATGCCTTTAGTCGACGTAACGACAAATCAAGGTGAAAATTTGCAAAAAACGATGACCTACTTTGACCTGGGTCAGAGCATCACCTTAAATGGGGGGGCTTCACGCGCTCAATCCGGTCCAGTCTCTTATCAATGGCTCGTTACCGCTCCTGACGATTCGCTATTGCCACCGACGTTTGGTCACTCTTCACAAATTCAATACAAACCCGATGCGATGGGGATGCATCTCTATTCTCTAGTGGTAAAAGATTCGCATGGATTTTGTAATGCGATACTGTCGCAGTTTTATGTATCTGCCAAAGACCCTTTTGTACCGTCGCCGTATTTTCCGTCGTCGGCACTCGCAAAAATTGACCCTGCTCACAAATTCTTTTGGAATATTTTTAATATAGGCTCCGCACAAAGCTGGAAGCAAGCCGCCGGTAAGGGTGTCACCATCGCTGTTATCGATTCAGGTGTAAACTATAACCACCCCGCGCTTCAACCCAACGTTTGGATCAACCATGGCGAAATCCCCTACAATCAGATCGACGATGATCGCAATGGTTTTGTGGACGATGTTGTCGGATACAACTTTGCCCAGAACGATGCCTACCCATTTGATGACTTCGGTCACGGCAGTCACGTCGCGGGGATTGCCGCAAGCCAACTGTTCGGCGCCGCACGTGACGCGAGAATTATGCCGATAAAAGCAACCTTCATTGGCGGTATGGACATTGCGACGGTGGTGGGCGCGATCGAATACGCCGTTGATAATGGCGCCACTGTCATCAATATGTCGGATGGTCAACCGATTACCCGGTGATGCGACAAGCGATGCAGTTTGCGGAAAAGCACAATGTCTTGATCATCGTCGCCGCCGGAAATGATGCCGCCAATAACGATACCGTAGCCGAATATCCGGCCAATTATAATTATGGTAACGTCATTGCCGTTGCAGCCACGGATCGAAAGAATCAACTAACATTCTATTCGAACTATGGAGCAAAAAATGTACAGATTGCGGCTCCTGGCGGCACAGCCAACA
>DAIDJH010000291.1 GCA_027451425.1 Bdellovibrionales bacterium
GACTGGAGCGGAATCCATGAGGTTAAATCTTGAGCGGCGATCGCACGTGGTTTTTGTCGTTCAACAATTTTTACCGCATTACTTTGGTCAAGGTAATATTCGGCGCCGTAAAAAATGTCCCGAAATCCATACTGTAGAACAAACACTGGTCCGCTATGATCGGCGAGAGAAGGCTGGTGGGCCAGAAGTGCAAGGGCGTTCATCGTAAAAACGGGCTTATTTAAACCAAAGGCTAGTGTGCGAGCAAAATTGACGGCGACGCGAATGCCCGTAAAACTACCGGGGCCAACGCTAACGGCAAGACAATCGATATCGTGCGTTGAAATGTTTTGTGAGCGAAGAATTTCATAAAAACATGCTGTTACAAATTCGCTATGCGAGCCTTGCCGCCCCCAAGTTTTTTGTTCAAGAACGGTGTTGCCAGACAATAGTGCGAGGCTGCCGAGAGAAGTTGATGTCTCGACGGCAACAATCAATTTACCAGGACGAGATGAGATGGCTGATGTCATTAAACAGGGCAAATATCATGAGGCTTAAAAGTAGTACAAGCCCAACTTGTTGTGCGATTTCCATTTTTTTAAGGCTAAGTGGCGCTCCCTTAATCGCTTCGATCGAAAAAAACAAGAGATGTCCGCCATCTAAGACGGGGACGGGCAAAAGGTTAAGCAGAAATAAATCAATAGAAATGACAGACATCATATTTAGAAACGCGGCAATCCCTGCTTGGAATGACCGACTTGCGACACGACCAATCGAGATAACGCTCCCAATGTTTCGCGCAGAAACTTTGTTTTGGACGAGCCGCAAGAAGCTGATCGCAATCACCTTTGTCCAGTGGTAGGCCTGCTCAGCCCCGTAAACAGCCGCGCGAAAGGGATTTCTATACTTTTCTAAGTATCCATTTCCGCTGACAGACATAACGGCCGGCATGACGCCGATTGCGTACCGCTTCTCTGTTGTGCCCTCGCTTGTAGGCAAAGCGATGAGCTCGGGGGTAATGTTGACCTCCCGAAATTGGCCAGCATGAAGAATTTCAAAATTGATGGCTTTTTCTGAAGGTTTATAGGCCTTCACGCGGTCCAAAACTTCTTGCCATTTGGTGATATTGTGGTGGTCGACCCCAATCATTTCGTCGCCCACATGCAAGTCAGCTTTTGCCGCAGGCGAACCCTGCTTGATTGAGGCAAGAAACATATCCGATCGTTCAATGCCGAGAGCGCGCAGAAGAGCGGCGCCATTTGTGGGCAGAACGTGCGGCACGGCCAAATGAATAATTTTGGTGGGAGCTTTGGTGGTTGCCGAACCAGGCTCGTGAGGGTTGTAGGATTGAACGCCCAGGGTCCATTGGCCGGCTTTTGCGGAGCTCATAAGTTCGCGGCCCAAGTCGCGCCAAAAGAGAACGGATTTGCCGTTAATTGTCTCAACAATATCAAGAGTGCGCAGTCCGGCTTGTGCCGCCGCAGAGTGCGGATTGGGAACGCCAAGCATGGTGGCCGCCGAATCGGTCGTCAGGCCAGAAATTTTACCAACTTGCTTTTTGAGGCTAAACAGAAAATCGTTTTTTACAAGTTTGGGAGTGGCCGTGATGACGTGAGTCGTCTTGCTGGATTCACTTTGAACATCAAATGAAATTTTCTTTTCGGCATGGGTCTGAACGTACGCCTTTATGTCTTGCCATTTGACGACGCGATGGCCGTCTAATTTCTCAATGGTGTCACCCGAGCGAAAACCGGCCGCGTAGGCGGCAGTTCCGGGCGCGATGTCGCCAAGCTGATTGCCGGGAACTTCTTTGCCGATCATGCCAACAAGAGCAAAAAGAAAAATTGCAAACAGCAAATTCATAATCGGACCAGCGAGAACTATGGCGGTGCGAGGCCAGAGCCGCTTGTGCAAAAAGGCGTACTTTTTCTCGCTTTCGGGAATTTCAGCGGAGGGGTCATCCCCATACATTTTGACGTAACCGCCGACCGGTATGATTGCAAGTTTGTAAGTTGTGGGCCCCCGCTTGAATGAAAAAATTGTTCTGCCAAAACCGAGGCTGAAAGTTTCAACTCGAACCCCGTGGTACACGGCGACAAGATAGTGGCCGAGCTCATGAACGAAAATCAAAAGACCCAGCATCAAAAAAAACGGGCCAACGCCGATCAAGATTTTATGGAAAAATCCCGTCATTGTGGTGAGTGCGAGCATCTAGCCATTGTAAGTAATTTTCATCGCGAAAACCAGTGGGCCACGTAAAGAATTACAGGAGCTGAAAAGTAAACGCCGTCTAAACGGTCTAGCACTCCACCATGGCCAGGCAAAAACCGACCGGAGTCCTTCACGTTGGCTACGCGTTTCAAGAGCGATTCGAATAGGTCACCAGTCTGTGCCATTACACCGATCAGCAGAGATAGTCCGAGTA
>DAIDJH010000292.1 GCA_027451425.1 Bdellovibrionales bacterium
GCCAATACTTTCGTTGAGCGTCGGCGAAACAGTGCCACTTGTTACTCGGCCAATTGTAGAACTGTCAACCGAGAGCACACGGTAATCATGCCGAGGTATCCCTTTATCGACCATTTTAAAACCAACCAGCTTTTCTGTTAAGCCGCGTTCACGGGCGGCGATTATTGCCCCCTTGCCGACAAAATCCTTTGCGTCGGGTTTAACCACCCATCCTAACCCCGCCGCGTAGGGGTTAGTATTGTCATCGATTTCTTGGCCATAAAGGCTGTATTTCATTTCCGTACGTAAAGTGTCGCGGGCGCCAAGGCCAATCGGCCGCGTTTCAAGGTCTTCACCCTTTTCAAGGAGAGTTCGCCATAGTGCCACGACTTGCTCCGCCGGAACAAAAATCTCAAACCCATCTTCGCCCGTGTAACCCGTGCGAGCGGCAAAACAAAGCGCGGCGTTTGCCCCCGATACCTTCAAAGGCACTGGCATGAAATGAAACGGAATCACTTTTTCTACGCCGGAGAAAATGCGGTTCACAAGTTCAACTGCGCGCGGCCCTTGAACGGCAATTTGACCCCACTGCGCGCTTTCGTTCTCTAATTCGGCCCCGCGGTTATGCTCTTGAAACCATCGCCAATCTTTGTCAGTGTTGGCGGCATTTACGCAAACCAGATAGTCACGGCCCGCTTCGATACAGTAAACGATGACGTCGTCGACAAGCCCACCCTTTTCATTGGGGAGCAGCGAGTACTGCGCGCTACCATTTGCCAACTTTGACACATCGTTGGTGGTGAGCCACTGCAAGGTCTCGAGTGCATGTCGACCGCGGACGCGAATTTCGCCCATATGCGAAACATCAAACAAACCAACTTTGTTTCTAACGTGGGCGTGCTCGGCGCGAATACCGAAGTATTCAACTGGCATGAACCATCCGGCAAACTCCACCATTTTGGCATGAGCAAATTCATGTTCGTCTTTTAACGGAGTGAATTTCATAATTTACCGAGGTTAGGCTGTGTCCCGGCAATCGGCAAGCGCGAGTGACAAAATTGGTCCCGAGCGACAAAAAACGCGCCCAACCGCACAATGAGCGCCTTCCCAAACGCGGCGGGGAGCTCTCCCAATGCGTTTTTATGGCCTCTGAATTGCTACCTTTTCATTCCTGTGGAGCGTTCCATTTTATTGATTTTTTTATTAATTTTGGCGGGCTGCGGCCCCGGTTTTCAATCGGCTTCGCTGTATCAAAAAACCACACCAAAGCTCCCGCCGACAACGGCTGAAGTGACCCCCCCGACTTTTTTTTCGCTCGATTCTGCTGATACGGGCGCCTTTAAAACCATTCCGACCGATGATGGGCAAAAAACGGCGAAGGTTGCCTACGTCGCCGCAGGCGACATGTCGACTCTAGACCAACTGAAAACTGCCTTAGGTAAAACCGCCAGCACGACGCTCGGCGAATCGATTCAAAAAGTCAGTGTACAACAGATCAATGCAAATGATGTTCGCGTCAATATCACCTTTGTCGACACCACGAAACCTGTCGAATTTCGCGCAACACTGACGCAAAAAAATCAGCAAATGACGGCCTTGAATGTCGCGCCATACAAGAACGCACAAAGCCCGTTGACCTTGAGTTTAGCGTGCACGGATGTCACGTGTTCTGAAATCGTAATGGTGATTTCAAAAAGTTCAACCGCCAGAGCCGGTATCATTTATCGCACGTCCAGCCCCTCAGTCACCTTTGAAAAGCAAATGAATCTTGGCTCATACGACTCCTATAAAGTCGAAACATTTAAAAATCTAGGTGCACAGTCAGGGCAACTCACCGCCCAACAAGTAACGGTGACGGTTTATCCGGGAACATCTTACTCGGACATCGAACTACAAGACCCCACCAAAAAAAAGGTTCTCGCCGTCAGCACGCCCCTGGTTGATACGGATGAAGATGTCACTCCGCAAGTTTCGGCGGTGACATCGGAGTACGATAAAAATTTAACTGGCGTGTTGACCGGAGTTCGCCCTGACCGCGGCGATTATATCGTGGATCTTTCAAAGCAAGGCAGCACTGATCAAGTTCGCATGATCGTGAGAGAGAAAAAGCATTCCCATACACCCGATGTCTTGCCGTTGATTGTGCCCAATGCTCCCAAAGCTCAACCTTCGCCAGCGCCCTCTGACACGTCGACAAGCGGTACCCCGAACGACAATTCAACTGACAACTTAGCGCCGACAACCCCACCGTCCACGCCAACACCAGAGACGGCGCAACCCGCGCAGGCCGGCAATGCGCTTTTCCCTTTGCCTGATCCGAAAGAAAATCTTGCAGCGTACCGGATGACAGTCGGGCTTTCACGATACGCCAACAACTGGAGAATTCAGTGCGCCATCAAGGCTTGGCTCGAA
>DAIDJH010000293.1 GCA_027451425.1 Bdellovibrionales bacterium
TGGGGTTTAACGGGAGTGTCATTTATCGTGCTGATTCAAATCGTCGCGATCTTACCGTACAAGTTCATGAACTTAATTCTCAAACCCATCACGAAATGGGCCCTGCTGATGACGACTGGCAATTTAGTTTTCGACGCAATGGTAATACCGTGCTTGTAAAAATTGACGGCCCGAGTTCAAAAAAGCAGTGGAACGAGATTTTGGGTCAATCAACAGCGTCAATGCCAAGCTATAACTTGGTGCTCGATGGCCCATCCTACCCGCTGGAAATTGACTGGCGCTACGGCCACGTCCAAGTCGTTCATCTCAATGCCGATCTGCATGTCACGAACTTGCGCGGAGAAACGGACATACAAGGTGGCAACGGCAACGTCACTATTTCGGCTGAAAAGGATACGATTTGGTTGCAGAATCTAAAGGGGCATATTGATGTAACCGCCTACAACGCCCAAGTTCATGTTAGTCATCTGCAAGGCAATATAGAGCTCGAAAATTTTATTGGCACAAGTGAACTCACCGATGTTTCGGGCAATGTCGCTGTTACAACGTACAAAGGTGCCATGCATCTTTCTGGTATTCGTGGAGTGCTGCGCGGTCAAACGGTTCAGGGGCCGGTATTTGCCGAAGTTGAAGGCGATGCCAATGTGCGCATGCGTTCACAAGAAGGATCGGTGCATTTGCGGCTCCCGCGGAGCGGAGCATGGCTCAATCTTGGTACAAACAACGGCCAAATTTTCGGGCCTTCGTTTTTAAAGACCACCCGCCTACCATCGGAGCAGCTGCAAATCGGACGTCTGCACGGCTCAAATGGTGGGACAGTCTACGTGCGCACTACGTCCGGTAATATTCGCATTGAGTAGGCATTGACAAGCCATTCGAAATCGCTCAGATTCGCTTAGACTATGGCAAAAAAAGATGAAGCTCCTGTAAATGCTACAGCCACACCAGTTGCGCCGGTCGCCCCGGTCGCGCCGGCCAATGCAACAGCGGTTGACGTGAATCCCGATGAAGAAGTGATTCTGACGGATGCTGAAGGTCGCCGATATTGCCGTGCCACCGATTGTGATCAAATTGGCATTGTTGATGGGTATTGTCGATTTCATTATTTGCTGTATTGGAAGAAAATCCAGAACCGCAAAAAAATTCTGGCTGATGGCAAGCTCGAACGCTACATCGAAGAGCTCACCGCGCGTTATGCCGATAAGTTCGTTGAACTTTTACGCAAAGATCTCCGTACTGAAAAAGACTTTTTGGCGGCAATCCAAGAGCTTGAATTAGATGAGTCGGCTTCATCTTCAGCCAGCGAGGCTGAAGAAGACGAAACCAAAACTTATATCGAAGAAGTGGGTGGCGTCGGCGCCCCCGAACCTCGCGACGACGAGGGGTTTTAGTCGTCCGTTTGCCCTCTAACTAAAGCATCATCGGCAACTCCCAACAGCCGGTCGGCTTCAGCTTCGAGTTCTGTGTTATCCGTTGAGATGCGAACATAAACTTGGCGATCGCCTATTTTTTGCTGTTGCCACTCTCGCGGAAAGATATGGAGATCTTGATCGTGATCGATATACTCTTGCATTAAGGCTGCTGCACAATCGACACAGAAATGAATTTGTTCAACAGCGTTTTGCTTGGCGGCGTCGAAATCGAGTGAAATTTCAAAATTGACTTGGGTGAGCCGCCCGATTGACAAGTAACCAATGCGAAACAGAAGTTCATCCTGATAAACCCGCCCTTCAGCGATGAATTTGCCGGGTTGTTTGTCGCGCCATTCTGTAAAGCCTTCGTCGAAGACTTGCCGGATTTGTTCAAGTAACTCGCTCGGGAAGTTCGTCCATTTTTGCGATGCTTTTAATCTCGCGTTCATTTGACCGCCTGTGTGGTGGCGACTATAACCATTTTTGATGCAAATTGACAACACTCCGCCAACCGCCGAGCGAAACGGCGTCTATATTTCAACCTACGGTTGTCAGATGAACGTGAATGACACCGAAAGGATGTATGCGCTTCTTGAAATGCTTAATTATGAGCCTGTTTCGCGCCCTGAAGACGCCGCGCTGATCATTATTAATTCTTGTAGTGTACGTGAAAAACCTGTGCACAAAGTGCGCTCTGAAGTGGGTCGCTATCGTGTTTTGAAAGCGCAAAATCCGCGACTAAAAATTGGTGTCGGCGGCTGTGTGGCGCAACAAGAAAAAGGCAAGCTTCTGGTTGATTTACCGGTTCTTGATTTTGTGTTTGGGACGGATGCGATTGATAAACTCCCCGAGATTGTACAAGAGGTAAGAGAAAAAGAGCGGCGGATGACGTCGGCCCAATTCACCCACGGCGAGCCCTATCAAATCGAAACGATGGTGCGCAACC
>DAIDJH010000294.1 GCA_027451425.1 Bdellovibrionales bacterium
ATACGACGCCGGTTACTACTGTTATTTGTGGTCAGAAGTTTATGCTGACGATATGTTTTCAGTTTTTGCGAAGGATGGATTGTTCGATCATGGCGATGGCATGCGTTTTCGAGCCGCGGTTCTTGAGCAGGGCGATATGGCGGATGCATTGAGTCTCATCTCGACTTTTTTAGGTCGGCAACCGAACAACGAAGCCTTTTTAGAGAACTTGGGAATTTAGACCCCAAAACTCGAGCCACAACCACAAGACTTGGTGGCGTTGGGGTTTTGGAAAATAAAGCCTTTGCCGTTAAGGCCACCTTCGTAATCGAGTGTCATGCCGATCAGATACAAAAGGCTTTGGTCATCGACGATTACTTTTGCGCCGCTGGATTCAAACACTTGATCGTGCTGTGAAGTTTGGGTGTCAAATTCCATTTTGTACGAAAAGCCCGAACATCCGCCGCGCTTCACGCGCACGCGCAACATGGCCTCGACTGGTGCGTTGTCTTCGAGTCTCAATGTTTGAATTTTTTTTGCAGCGGACTCAGTGACTTGAATCATGCCGACAGGATATCACGGAACTACAGAATTTTCCACCATCGCTTGGATTTGGTGGGCAGCCAATTCAAGATCTTGAGGAGTGGTGAAGCGCCCTATACCAAGACGAACTGTAGCGCGAGCGAGTTCATCCGGCAGGCCGATGGCGGCAAGAACGTGGGACGGCTCGCCTGCCGCGCATGCTGAACCGGTGCTAGCGGCAATTTGCGACAAGCCAAGGGCAAAGATATCAGCTGATAGGCCATGAAAAGATAAACTGATGTTCGAATACACGCGCTCGGTTGGATGACCGTTCAGCTGTATGGAAATTCCCTTCGAGGCCCCCAGTTGACGAACGCGTTCGATTACATTGTGAATAAATTGATCACGCAATTTAGCAAGTTTTAACGGTTCATCGTTGATGCGATTTCGGCAAATTTCGCAGGCATGCCCAAGACCGACTATTCCTGGCACGTTCAGAGTGCCGGGGCGTAAACCGTGCTCTTGCGATCCGCCATAAAATAATGGAGCGAGTCGATTAGATTTTATAACATCGTGGCTGACATACAATAAGCCGATACCCTTAGGGCCGTATATTTTGTGTGCGGAGACCGATAAAAAATCAATTCCCCACGTCTCCACTTGAATGGGGATTTTGCCAGTCGATTGGGCGCCGTCGACGTGGAATAGAATTCCGCGCCGGCGGGCTTCGGCGCCGATAGCGGCTATTGGGTTGACTGTACCAATTTCATTGTTGGCGTGTATGACCGAAATCATTTGAGTGTGGGGGCGAACTGCCGAGAAAATTGAATCGACAGAAACCTGCCCATGACGATCAGGTTTAACGTAGGTGACTTCGACGCCACGACGTTCAAGGTTTCGCGCCACATCGAGCGCGGCTTTATGCTCGACCGGTGTCGTAATCAAATGGGCAGCGCGACGATTTTCAATCAATGGTTGGAATATGCCCTGCAAAGCGAGATTGTTGCTTTCGGTCGCTCCGCTTGTCCAAACAATCGAAGACGGTTCGAGCGCGCCGATCAAGCGAGCGGCCGATTCACGGGCATTTTCAACGGCAAGTTTGGCTTCCCACCCATAACTGTGGGTAATGGACGACGGATTGCCAAAAGATTCGCGAAAAAATGGCAGCATGGCTTCGAGAACTTCGGGGTCGAGCGGTGTCGTGGCATTGTTATCCAAATAAATCGGTCTTTGGGGAATCATCAGGGTTGATCCTAGACCCAATCCAGCGGTATTGTCGAGATGCGATATGGTTGACTTCGATCTTTTTAACCCAAGTGAAGAGCATAAACTTCTTCGCTCAACAGTACGCGAATTTGTTGAAGCTGAGGTTGAACCTCAGGCGCTTGAACACGACCGGCGAGAAGTTTTCAATTTGTCGCTGTTTAAAAAATTGGGGACGCTCGGGCTTCTCGGTATAACCGTTCCGGAACAGTACGGGGGAGCGGGGCTCGATCCGATTGCGTCGGTCATCGCCCACGAAGAAATTTCCTGGTCGGATCCTGGGTTTTGTCTTGCGTATCTTGCGCACGCGCTGCTGTGTGCGAATAATCTCGCGCACAATGCCGGTGAAGAATTGAAGCGCCGCTACTTGCCCGCTCTGTGCTCGGGCGAGTGGGTCGGGTGCATGGCCATGTCCGAACCTCACGTCGGCACTGATGTTTTGGGGATGAAGACAACGGCGGCTCGACAATCCGACGGAAGTTACGTCATCAACGGACTCGCGACCGGGTCGTACTTCGTGGGCTTTAGCAGTTGTACGAACTCGTCGAACTACGTGACCGAGTACTTCAACAAC
>DAIDJH010000295.1 GCA_027451425.1 Bdellovibrionales bacterium
GACCATGAACTATCACGAGTTCGTGAGCCTCGAACACGTGTTGCTCGCGCTACTCGACAACCCCGAAGCCAAGGATATTCTCGTCAATTGTGGCGCCGATATGGCCAAGTTGCGCGGTGATCTTGAAACGTATCTGTCTCAACACTCCCCCAAAATTGATTCAGCGATTATTCAGAAATTTCCGACCTGGAAGCCTGAACTCACTATTGCCTTTCACCGACTTTTACAACGTGCCGCCATTCAGGTGCAAAGCGCCGGAAAAAATGAAGTGACAACCGGTTATGTACTGGTCGCAATGTTTAACGAACGTCACTCCCACGCAGTTTACTTTCTTGAAAAAAATGGCGTTCAACAATTCGACATCGTCAATTACATTTCTCATGGCGTCGTGCCAAGTCGACCGGGTTTGCCGTCGCCCTCACCAGGCGACACAATGGGCGGTCCAAGCGGCGCGCCCAGTCAGCAACCGCAAACGGCCCTCGAAGCTTTTACCGTGAACCTCAATGAAAAAGTGAAGCAAGGTAAAGTGGACCCGCTCATCGGCCGCGAAGATGTGATCAATCGCGCCGTTCAGGTGCTCGCTCGCCGCATCAAAAACAATCCACTCTTTATTGGTGAAGCCGGGGTTGGTAAAACGGCGCTCGCCGATGGACTTGCGCAACGAATTGTTGAAGGCAAAGTCCCAACAAGTCTGCGCGACGCCGAGATTTTTTCACTCGACATGGGCGCACTCATCGCCGGCACTAAATTTCGCGGCGATTTTGAAGAGCGGATAAAAGCAGTCGTAACTGAACTTAAAAAACGAAAAAAAGCGATTTTGTTTATCGATGAAATTCACACCGTAGTCGGCGCCGGCGGCACAACCGGCAGCGCCATGGATGCCTCCAATCTTTTAAAACCGGCCTTGGCCGACGGCTCGATCAGTTGTATCGGCTCCACGACTCATAAAGAATACCGGAACGCGTTTGAAAAGGATCGTGCGTTAGCTCGACGATTTCAGCGTATCGACGTGCATGAACCGAGCGTTGAAGACACGGTAAAAATCCTCGAAGGTCTCAAAACCAAATACGAAGATCATCACAATGTGAGCTACCCGAAGGTGGCTCTACGGGCGGCCGCCGAACTCTCGGCGAAGTATATTCACGACCGGCATCTGCCGGACAAGGCGATCGACGTGATGGATGAGGTCGGCGCGCGCATTCGAATCGAAGCGCAATCCGACGACCGCCAGTCCGTGACCTTGAAGGATGTCGAAAAAGTGGTGTCACTGATGGCACAAGTGCCAGTTGCGACGGTCACGTCTTCCGATAAAGAAAAAATCAAAACTCTTGAAGACGATTTGAAGGCGGTGATTTTTGGCCAAGACTCCGCTGTTACAAAATTAGCCTTAGCCATCAAACTCGCGCGCACGGGCCTCGGGCGTGAAAATAAACCAATCGGTTCGTTTTTGTTCGCCGGACCAACCGGCGTCGGTAAAACGGAGCTCGCCAAACAACTAGCGAAAAACCTAGGGATCGAATTTTTACGTTTTGATATGAGCGAGTACATGGAAAAACATGCCGTCTCGCGATTGGTCGGCGCCCCTCCCGGTTACGTCGGCTACGAAGAAGGCGGTCAGCTCACCGAAGCCATGAACAAACACCCGCACGCTGTTGTACTGATGGACGAAGTCGAAAAGGCCCACCCCGATCTGATCAATATTTTGTTGCAGGTGATGGACCACGGTAAGCTTACCGACAACAACGGGCGCGTGGCCGATTTCACTCACGCGATATTGATCATGACCAGCAACGCCGGCGCGTTTGAAGCGTCAAAAGGCGCTTTGGGCGTGCTCCCCGAGAAAAGTTCGGCACGCTCGCTCGATGCACTCAAAAATCAATTTCGCCCTGAATTTTTAAACCGCCTTGACGGCATCATTGAATTCGGCTCGCTTGATGAATCTCTACTCATTCGTGTGGTTGAAAAATTTATCGGAGAATTGGCCGACCAGCTAAAAAAGAAAAAAATCGACCTTACTGTTTCGAAAGATGCCGTGCGCTGGCTATTCAATAAGGGGCATCAACCGCAATACGGAGCGCGACCGTTCGCGCGAACAGTCGACGAACATTTGAAAAAGCCTCTTGTTGACGATATTCTCTTCGGGTCGTTAACCAAAGGCGGTCGTGTTTTTGTGGACGTAAAGGACGACAAGCTTCACTTTTCGACGACCGACGCAAAGACCACGGCGTAGATTCTTAAGGAGCCTCATGACATTTGCTAAGCGTATTTTTCTTTTCGTGCTCGTCAACGTGTTCGTGCTCATCACGTTG
>DAIDJH010000296.1 GCA_027451425.1 Bdellovibrionales bacterium
TCGGTCCCGGCAGGGTAATATAATTTTGTCGACGAGGGCGGTTGCACTTTGGCCAAATTGACGACGGCAGGAGCCTGCTCACGACGAATTGTCGGCAGGGCCACGCGCGCTTTCTTCTTGAAAGTCACCTTTTCCGACTTATTTTGAATGCTATTTAAAATGTCACCGATGGTGTGTGCACGCTTCGATGGTGCGCTTTGTGCATAGCCTGATGCCGTCGCAATTAAAAAAAGTGCGCAGATGGTAAAATAAAATGGATAAAATTTTGAAATTCGTCTTAATTGCAACTTGAAGTCCCTAGATAAAAGTAATCACCCAACTCATCAAGCCAGTACTCTCCACGAAAGGGCCAATATTGATAACCATTTTGAATGTAATAGTCGCGCGACATATTTTCATTGATTTGCGCCTGGGGAAGTTCTTTTCCGGCCACCAGTTTTTTTAAATACTCCCTTTTACTGTTGAGCATCTCGTAACGAATGAACCCCTCTTGCTCGAAGAGATCGACAAGATCGGCGCGAATTTCAAGCATATGATTTCGAATTTCGCGCCCGGCCTGTTCACGCGCACGCTGAAAGCGACGATTCAACGTCATTGTTGCATAACGGCCGATCGCGCTTGTCCGCCACCGAGTCGGCATGGCCAAAACACGGTGACGTTCGCGAATTAATTTCTTGATGTACGATAGGGAGCGATGAAAATCGCCCTCTTTTATCACCTTTCTCACGATGAGATACGGCAAACGAAATTTCGCTTCTGCAGGGTTGAAGCCCGGCTGGCTTGCATCGATCATAATTGTCACTTGATCCGCGAAATATTGTTCCGGGTTATTAATATTTGTTAAGTAACCGTTGATCGAATTGTAAACGGGCCGATAAAGCCTGTCGAACAAACCAAGCGTCTTATCCATTTCGGTGTATTTGCAAATATAAAGATAGACGATCGAGCGCAAAAGGAGCGACTCCGGGATGTAACTATTTTCAAAATACGGCGAGTGAAGCGACTGGAAATTGCTCATGGCCGAGCGGAATTTACCGGAACGAAACATCGCCCAGCTTTGCTCGAAAAGCATATCGTGCCAGTATTGAGAATCGCGCGGAACATGCCGGTAAGTTTCAATCGCCTGGTCCCAGTTTTTATTTTGATATAGTGCGCGCGCCTTACCCATAATCGCCGCGACCCGGGTTGTGTCCGTAACGGGCTCGTCGGCGCGGTCGTTGATGAGTTTTTGAAAATATTTGGCTGACGCCAAAGGTTGATTATTTTCCGCATACGCAAGCGCGATGAGGTAAAGTGTTTTGTCAAATAACGGGCTGCCGCCTCGCACCTGACTCAAACTTTTAATCGCATCATTGTATTGCTCATTATGAAGCTGAAACTCGCCGATGCGGTAATACAACATGTCCCGATCCGCAAGCGGAAAACTCTCGACTTTAATTCGCGAAATCGCATAATTGAGGAGCGTGTCATCACCGAGTTTGTTTGCCGCGAAAGAAAGTTTCTGCAAACTTTTGCTGACATAGGGGTTGTTACCATCGCGAATGACGTCAATGAATTGAAAGGCGGCGAGCTGGTACATTTTCATCTGATAGAAAACCAGACCTAATAAATACCGAAGTTGCATGCGTCTGTTGTAGAATCGAGGGTCAAAGCTCAAATGAAATAGCCGCATTGAAGCCTCGGCGTAATTTCCGCGGCGTGCATACTGAAGTGCGATCTGCACCTCGCGCCCTTGCCCAAGTTTTACACGACTCGCTGGCGCTCGCGGTTGCGCGAACGATTGAACTGATGGCGCCAACGCTGTCAACGCGACAAAGCAAAATATGAGACGCGTCTTTTTCATCAGCCAGGTCATCGGTAAGTGGCCTCCGGGAAGAAGTAACTAAATCCCACTCCCAAATACAAATCGCTGTGGGTCGTTGATGAGTTTGATGTCACGCCGCCATTCACCGTGCTCACAGTGGTTGAGTAGTAGTTCCAGTCAAAATCCCAACGAATGCCATAAGACTTGCTGAGCGCAAAAAGTTGACCGACACCCAACATTAGGGTGCTGTCTCCGCTCGAATTATTCGTCTGCGTGACGCCAATCCCCGGCGTAAAATAAATATCGAACGGAATGATCTTTTGCTGAAACCACGCCATCTTGCCGTAAAACGGCGACCACTTGAAAGTCGCACCGTAGAAGCCTTTTGGCTGAACAAGAGAGGTCGTTTCAATCTGTTGGTTATTGATAAGCCCCTGAGTAATCGGTCGATTGGAGCTTG
>DAIDJH010000297.1 GCA_027451425.1 Bdellovibrionales bacterium
AAAATTACGATTCAAACTGAAGTCCGCTAGTACATCCGAAAGCGGCGGACGCCTTCAATAGCCGCAAGCGGTCGCAAAGCGCTCGGCTCTTGATCGTCACTCACAACACTTTGCCACTTGAGCCATTTGCCCCAATTTGAAAATTGAGCCGGATGCTTCAGTGGCCCGTCTAAGCGTTGCGCGAGTCGCAGCGCCGAAAGGTTGAATTCCATAAATTCAGATTCAGGATGATCCGTCAAATAGCGGGCCATTCCGAGGGTAAATGCCTGAGACCAACTGATATCTTTAGGCGCGCATTGCCGAACAAATAAAACTCTCTTCACTTCTCCGCTAAATCGTAAAAGGTTTTCGACCTCGGGAATTTGGCACGAGACGTATACGAGGCGCTCAACGCGATGGTTTTTCATAAGCTCGGACCGATTGAATCGATGCGTGATGTCGCTTGAGACAACGTATTGATTAAGGCCGTACTGTACAAACGTCAAAACCGGCGCGGTTGGCATTTCACCCATTTCAATTTTGTCGATGGGGAAGACATCTCGCGAAGAGCGATCGACAACCATATAACGAATCGGGGCGTGCGCCGGCAAGGTGGCAAGTTTCACCGCGCGATTCAACGCCGTGCGATTCAACATGAGCGGCATGAGCCAAGTTTTCATAATTTCGGAAAAGCGCGCGTTGGCTTGATCGAAACTTTGTATGCGCGACAGATCATCGATGGATTGAACTTGCGGTTCGTCCAAAAACAGTAGGTTTTGCAAAGCCCGTTCTTTCTCGCGAAATCCGAGCGTGGCATACACACCCTCAAGGCTTCGCACAAAAACCGGCACAAGCCCCCATGGGGTAGCCCCCAATTTTTCATCAGAAATCGCACTGTCTCCGTACTGGCTATGTACATCGCAATACGTTTGATGTGCGACGATCACGTTGCGTGAGCGACAGTAATTGCCAAGCCCTCTGAGATTTTCGATCCACGATTCTCCGCCGCGATTATTGAAAGCTGCGCGGTTGACCCCCCATAGATTTTCATCAAGCAAAAAATCGCTCTTAACGCCCGCCGCAAAGTCCGACTCGTTTGGAAATTGCGCAAACACCAAGGCTTTTTCAAAAACCCGCGGGCGCATAAGAAGATCGGCGCTGATATCGACTCGTCCAGGCGTAATTAACAGTTGGCGAGTCAGTTTTTGACGTATGTGCACATCGATCGGAAAAACCTCGGGCAAAAGCGGAACAATTTGCTCAAGTTTATTGAGCCGCTCAGGGAGTTGTGCGCGAAGAGCCAAATTACTTATTTTAGCCCCGAAAAGGCGCACGCTCGGTGAACATTGTTGAACAGCTGGCTCAGGCTGAGCGCCCGACTCCAGGATAACTTTACCCACCAAGCTAGAATTAATACACTGCACTGGCTGTAGCCAGCGGCATAAAACCCAGCTCAAAGTAAATAAACTGACAATTGACGAAATTAACGCGAGTAAACGACCCATCCAGACGTATGACTAAGCAAAATGCTCGCCAGGTTAACAAAAAGGAGCGCTTCATGGCTTTATTGATTTTGTCGTGGATCATAGCTCTAGGGGGGCTTATGTCGTGTACACATATTTCCGGGCATCCATCACCACGTAATCTCAACATGCCCCCGGCCAGCCAACATCTACACACTGTGGTCGCCTTATATACCGAAGCCGCCAAACGGTTCGACCCATTTTATGCAAGCACTTACAATGTCGAAGAAGATCTCGGCAAATTCGGTGACTTCCCCACTCCTAAATATTTCGCGCACATGAAGAAAGCCTACAAGCAAGCGCTTAGTGGAATCAAAGCCGTCGACTTCAAATCGCTGCCCGAAGGTGACCGTCGACTTTATCGGCTCTTTAAAGAGGACATGACGGTGAGCCTCAGGGCATTTAATTACCCCGATGAGTATCTCGCATTCAATCAAATGGACAACCGCCTTCTTGACTACCTCAATGACTCGAGTGAAAGCCTCACCACATTCCCGTTTGATTCGGTAAAACACTACAAGGACTTTGTTGAACGTTCGAAAGGTTTTCCGCTTTATGTGGATCGGCAAATCGCCGAACTCCGCCGCGGGATCAAAAAGGGAATTGTCTTAAGTTGCGACATCGTCAGCGAAGTGCCCGCCACCTATAAAGATGCGCTTGAACCCGCCGTTGAAAAAAATCCGTTTGAAGAACCACAAACCGTGAATGTGAGCGGACAACTCGCGTCCGGTACCGGTAACACGTATTATCTTTCGCCG
>DAIDJH010000298.1 GCA_027451425.1 Bdellovibrionales bacterium
TGTCTAAAAACTGAAACAGATCGCGAAATACATCATCACGATCGAGATCGTTGTAAATTTCGTGAAAACTGTCGGCATAGACATAGAGTTCTTTTTTCTTGGATCCTAAATTTTCAAAAAACGACTCGGATTCGGGGGTGCTCACGACTTTTTCACGTCCGGCGAGTTGCATAAGGGTCGGCAATTGGATCTTCGCGGCATCACGTTTGACTTCGGCCATCGCGTCCATGAGGCCGACGAACAGCCGCGATGAAATGCGGCTGTGCCTGAGCGGATCGACCCTGTATTGTTGCACGAGATTTTGATCGCGCACGAGGTCGTCGAATTTAATTTCATTGTAAAGAGTGAGCTTCGGGGCCCATTCCGCGAGAATCTGTGCGGCGGCTTCTTTGAATTTTGGCACGGGGAGTGTCAAGCCCAACGATGGAGAACTTAAAATCAAACCCGCGATGCCAGCGGGTGAATGATTGAGAACCGTTTTGAGGGTGATGAGTCCGCCCATCGAGTGCCCGAACAAAAAAAGCGGTGATTTTTTATCCCAAAACTCGGTTTTTACAAAACGAATCGCGGCTTCGAGGTCATCGCTAAAATCTTGAAAGCGATTAACGTAACCGCGCTTGCCTTCGGAGTGACCGTGACCGCGCAAATCCCAAGCGAAAACGGAATAACCTTGTTTGGTTACAACGTCGGCAAATCGTTCATAGCAATCGGAGTGTTCAGCAATCCCATGGGTCAGGACGATGGTCGCGCGCGCTTCGCTGACGCGCCAAATTTGATAGTAAAGCTCGACGTCCTGGTACCCCCAAAAAGTGCCCTCTAGCCTTTCCACCATATTCCTAATACTCTAGGCTATGAGCGACACGCATTCAAGAAAACACTTTATTGGAGGGGCAAGTTGCTTCGAGCGGCAGTAGTGGTTTTAGCGATGACGAGTCTTTTTGCCGGTCGAGTTTTCGCGCAAGATGCGAGTAACGAGGCGCAACCTTGGGAATACGGTGCATTCGTTGGCCGCGCGTTGCCGCACGGAGTTTCGCAAAACGACGATATCTTCAGTACGTGGGGGTTACGGGCGTCGATGCCAATGGGTAGTAACGCGCGTGGTGGATATTTCGATGCCACTTACACAGACGGCATAGGCAATTCGATCACTTGGCAAGGGCTTTCTGCGGGTGTGAGTTTACAGATTCCCTTCGAAACGCTGGTGCTTGGTACGGGGATCGGCCTCGATGTGAATCGCTACACATCGGACATACAGCTCGACCCCAAAACTGTAATGGGCACATATTTCACGGGAAGTGTAATGACAAAAATCACCGCGAGCGTGCTGGCGCGGTTTGATATGACGTTTAACTCCGCGCCCGGTACAACCATGATGTTCGATCTCGGGCTCATGTATGAATACTAGCTTCGCTTTCTTGCCGGCTAGAACCTCGACAGAACACTAAAAAATCGACGTCTTGAAATGGTCCAAGTCTCATTTGGGAGCGACGGCGTCCGCGTTTATTTGAATTCGTCTTGGCATCAGTTCTGCACCTTGAATAAGGTATGACGACTCAAAATGATCAGTTCCATTTGAAACAGATTTTGATTATAGGGGCTGCGGTATTGTACGGTGTTTTGGCTCAAGCGCGCACGCACGCGCACAAGAAGGACGCGCACCTTTGTGCGCGGGGGTTGTCACAACAGTATCATCCTAAGCGTGTTCTTGAGGTGAATATGGATAATGCTCCGTCAGCGTCTCAAATTGAGCCACTCCAGCAAGCGGCTAAAAAACGCAAATCTGCGATTCAACTGGCGCGCGCGCGTAAAAAATTAACCCACGTCTATGCAAAATACGAGGCCAAAATTGACCCCAGTTTCGGCACGGCGGCTGAAAATGAAAATGCAGATGAACAAAAGGCGACAAACAATCGAAGGCCGGCATCGGCTGATGACCGGGACATCCAACTCAGCGCCCGTGATCTTCGGCGCATTCAGCGCTCTATGCGGCGCAAAACTCGCGAAACTCTTTTTGACGAGTATGACTAGATCGCTTGAATCACGGATAATCTAAATTGTAGTGAATGCCGCGCGACTCTTTGCGAGCCAGCGCCTGATCGACGGTGAGACTTGCAACGGTCGCAATATTACGAAGCTCGATAATATCGGCATTTGTTTTAAACGACGAATAATATTCGTCAAATTCTTGCAAAATGTTGGCGAGCCGTCTTTTCGCGCGTTCGAGACGACGATTGGTGCGGACGATGCCGACATATGCC
>DAIDJH010000299.1 GCA_027451425.1 Bdellovibrionales bacterium
AGCGATTTTCGCGACGTTTTTTTCACCCATTCGGTGCCTTCACGCATCAGCGCTCGAATCAGGGTCGGCGCCGTGTAGAGAATGTTGACCTTGTGGTCATCGACAATTTGCCAAAGTCGCGACGGCGTCGGGTGAGTCGGTAGCCCCTCGTACAAAATCGAAGTGGCTCCGTTTGCGAGAGGACCATAAACGATGTAACTGTGGCCGGTGACCCAGCCGATATCGGCTGCGCACCAGTAAATATCGTTGGGGTGATAGTCAAATACCATCTCGTGAGTGAGTGACGCATACAAGAGATAGCCGCCGCTTGTATGAAGGGCTCCTTTGGGCTTACCTGTTGAACCGGAAGTGTATAATATAAAGAGAGGATCTTCGGCATTCATTCGTTCAGGCTCGCAGGACGTTGGAGCGTCAGCTATCGCATCATGGTACCAAATATCGCGGCCTTTGACCCATGGTACAGCGGCGCCTGTGCGTTTCACGACGATCACATTTCGCACGCGCGGAGCAAGTTGAATCGCTTCATCGACGTTTTTCTTTAACGGGATGGGGCGGGCGCCGCGATAACCTTCGTCAGCCGTGATGACGACGTCGCATTGGCCGTCATTGATTCGATCGGCTAAACTGTTGGGGGCAAATCCCGCAAATACAACCGAGTGAACGGCCCCGATGCGCGCGCAGGCCAGCATTGCATAAACGGCTTCGGGGATCATGGGAAGATAAATTGTCACACGATCGCCTCGTTTAACTCCGTTCGCCCTGAGAGCATTAGCGAAGCGGTTCACCTCTTCGTAAACCGTTTGATATGTCAGATGTTTGGCTTGTTCCTTTTCGTTTTCGGGCACCCATATGAGGGCAGTTTGGTTGGCTCGCTTAGGCAGGTGCCTGTCCAGGCAATTGTACGCGACATTGAGTTCTCCGTCGTAAAACCAACGGATAGTTACGGGCTTATTAAAACTGACTTCGCGCACTTTGGTGAAGTCACGAAACCAATGCAGGCGTTTGGCTTGCTCGCCCCAGAACTTTTCTGGATTGGTGAGAGAATCATCATGGATGCGTAACCGGTCTTTAGTGTTGTACAATGCGTTGTTTTGCCAGGCTGGCTGGGTGCGAAAGAGTTCCGTTGACATAGATGATCTCCCAACTGTTAAACTTTAAATAGATGTTAAAACATCGCGAATTTCCAGTTTTTTTTAGGGGAATTTATCTCTTTTTGTTGTGTGTCGTACCGCTACTAGCCGTGGCGGCGCGTGCCGATGACACGACTTTTGACCTGCCGAACGCGAGTTCGAGTGCTTCGCTTGGCGATATCGCGCCCAAATCGGCTTACAAGTTTTCACTCGATTTTGGCAATGACACTTTTCTCAATGCGAAAAACAATTACTTCGGAGCTAGTCAAAAGTCGAATGAGCTTGACACTGTTGGTGTCGGGGTTTCGCGCACTGATGGTCCATTTTTTGTAAACGCAAGGTGGTTCTATTCCGCTGAAGAAAATTCGCAGTATTTCGATGTGCCGGAACTTAGTCGTGAGATCAAAGCGCCAAGCTTTACATTATGGGTTGGCCGTCATCGTGAAAATTGGTCGAGTAGTGATTCGTTTTGGCAACTGGGCTATTGGCAGCCACGCTTTAATTGGGATGGGTTTCGGCCGACAGAGGATGGTATGACCGGTGTATTTTTTGAACCATCCACGGGTGATCGGCTCAAAATGACGGCATTCGTTTCTCCTTTTTTCATGCCGGAGACGGATCCCAATTATCAAGAAGTGAACAACGAAATTGTTTCGGAAAATCCGTGGTTTCGTAACCCGCCAACCGTCGTCGATTTTCGCGATCAAATCACGGCTGTGCAAATGGGTATCGACACTCCTAGCTATGCATCGGTCGTGCTTCGACCATCGGCCGGATACAAGTTGGACTATCAAGAAACTCCATCAGCGACTTTTCATGTGGCCTATGCATACAAGCCTATGAATACGCCGGTACTTGGTTACGATTATCATATTTTTACCGATGCTCCGACCCCCTATATGAATGTGAGTGTTGAACCGCGTTTTGATTATGAACACATCGCCACTGTTGAAAATCCGTGGAATGTGGGCAATGTCACGATCACTCCTTCAATCACCTATGACGCTCCCCAATTGTCGGCTGTTCCGTCGACTTGGATCGCGCAAGATCTCGCGCCGTCTTGGATCGGTTCGCTGACCGCCAACTGGAATGTGAACGGCGATGCAGAAGA
>DAIDJH010000300.1 GCA_027451425.1 Bdellovibrionales bacterium
GTCGCTTGAGCGTGACCCGCGCGGTTTCGCGCCAGTCGTCATGAATGAAGAGCGGCTTGCCACCGCCAACAGCGAACGGTTGTTTTATATTTTTCAAGCGTTGCGTGATGGTCGAAGCGTGGATGAAATTCAAAAGCTCACGCAAATTACACCGTGGTTTTTGGAGCAGCTCCAACAGATCGCAGAATTTGAATCTGTCATCGTCGCTGAGCGCGAATTGACGACCGAAGTTTTACTAAATGCGAAACGGCATGGTTTTAGCGATGCCGCGATCGCGGGTTTGCGTGAGATAAACGAACGCGATGTTCGAGCTGAGCGATGGCGTAAAGGTATCCGACCGGCATATTTGCAAGTCGACACGTGTGCCGGCGAATTTCGTTCTGAAACACCCTATTTTTATTCTAGCTACTGGTCGGCTCCTTCGGTGCGATCTGAGGTAAATCTCGCGCGTGGGCAAGAAAGCGTCGTAATTTTAGGGAGCGGCGCCAATCGCATCGGGCAGGGTATCGAATTTGACTATAGTTGTGTGCGAAGCGTGCAGAAATTTCGATCCGAAGGTTACCATGTCATTATGGTGAATTCGAATCCTGAAACGGTGTCGACTGATTACGATACGGCCAATGAGTTGTTTTTTGAGCCGCTCACCCACGAGCACGTCAGTGAAGTTTTAAAATTTGCTCGGCCGCGTGGTTTTGTCGCGCAATTGGGAGGTCAAACACCCATTCATTTGGCGCCGGCTCTTGTCGAGGATGGCTTTACTTTAATGGGTTCATCACTCAATACAATAGATTTAGCTGAAGATCGAGGGCGATTTAACGAAATTTGCCGGTCATTCGATATTGCCATCCCCAAGTCCGGGCTTGCGGCCAATATTTCCGACGCTCAAAAAATTGTGGCCTCGATTGATTATCCCGTACTTTGTCGACCGAGTTACGTATTGGGCGGCAGACGTATGGAAGTCATCGAGAATGACACTGAGCTGGAGAGTTACTTTGCAAGACATCATGATTTCATATCTGAAAAATCGCCATGTTTAGTTGATGAGTTTCTTGATCGCGCGCTCGAAGTGGACGTTGACCTTGTACGCGGGCCTGATTGGCATGTAATTGGCGGCATTGTTGAGCATATAGAGGCGGCGGGGGTTCACAGTGGCGACTCCATGGGGGTTGTGCCGCCACAACGTTTGAAAACTGAGACGGCGAAAAAAATCGAGGAGATAGCTGTTCGCCTTGCGGACAGACTCGAAATCTTAGGCCTTCTCAACCTGCAACTCGCCGTTAAAAATGATGTGATATACATGCTTGAAGCCAACCCGCGCAGTTCGCGAAGCGTCCCATTTTTAGTGAAGGCGACGGGTGTCCCGCTTGTGGATCTCGGAGTTTTGGCCATATTGGGGCGTTCCCATTCTCAGGTGCGACCGGAGAGGTTTCAGTGGCGAAAAGCAAATTGTGTCTCGGTAAAAGGTGTCGTGTTTCCATTTAAGAAGTTTTATGAAGCCGATTCGATATTGGGTCCTGAAATGAAATCGACGGGCGAGACCATGGGGCGCGGTCGCGATTATGCCGAAGCAATTTTAAAGGCGTTCGTGGCAAGTCAGCACGTGCTGCCTGCGACCGGCGAAGTTTTTCTTTCATTGCGCGACAAAGACAAGATGGAACTTTTGCCTCTGGCGCGTGACCTTGTCAGTATGGGCTATACGCTATCGGCAACTGGCGGGACGGCGCGATTTCTGCGCGATCATAACGTTGATTGCGAGGAACTTAAAAAAGTACACGAAGGTCGACCCAATTGCGTCGATCGCATTCGCTCGGGGCAAGTTGCATTTGTGATCAACACGACTTCTGGTCGGCGGGCGATCGACGCGAGTTTTGGCATCCGTCGAAGTTGCATTGACTATTCAATTCCGTGCATCACCGAAAGTGACGCTGCACAATCGTTTTTAGCGGCGCTCCATAGGTCTCGACATGGCGACTTTTCCGTCGAGGCACTGCCGCCATTACAAAAAATCTAAAGTTTTCTAAGTCTGTGCGTCGAGTTGCTTTGTAAACAGTTTTAAATTGGCGTCGAAATCGAAAATTTCGGCATAGCGACCCCAGTCGACGATTGTGTCGATCATTTTGTCGGCATTTTCATAAGGGAATTGCGCATGAATCTCTTGCTTGAAATCGTCTTCAGTCACGGTTTCACTCTCCGTGAGCTTGTCTTTCAACAGGCGAAAGAGTGCGAGGCGCTGAATCTGGC
>DAIDJH010000301.1 GCA_027451425.1 Bdellovibrionales bacterium
GAAAACATATTGCGCGAGTTGGAAAAACGATGCCAAACGTTACGGATATTCCCGTCGGGGGCAAATGCCGATGAAATTTTGCGGTGGAATCCCGATGGAATCCTTCTGACCAACGGGCCTGGTGACCCGGCGGACGTAAAAGACGGAATTGAAACCGTGAAGCAGTTGGTTCAATACAATGCGAGCTGTAAAAAACCGCGAGATAAGAAATTTATTTTTGGCATTTGCATGGGGCATCAAGTTCTCGGTCTCGCGCTTGGTGGGCGAACGTATAAACTCAAGTTTGGTCACCGAGGCAGTAACCATCCCATTCATGACCGGCTGCTCAATCGATATTATGTGACGAGTCAGAACCACGGCTATAACGTCGATGTTGAAAGCTTGCCTACCGGAGTAGAAGTGACTCATGTTAATCTGAATGACCAGACGGTGGCGGGGATTTACCATCGTGAAGCGCGTTGTTTGAGCGTGCAATTTCACCCTGAAAGTCATCCCGGTCCACACGAATCTTCGAGCTTGTTCGACTATTTTGTTGAACAAATCGAATAGCAAAATGGGCAGCGAGGGAGCTATGGAAGTCGAGACGATTAAACCGACGCACGTAAAGCGCTACTACGAAATTATCGACGAGCTGATGCAGTTTTACGCAGACGGACCGTTTGCCAGTGAGGCGGTGAGTGCAAAACTTGAGTTCTTCGATCTTGCGGGGATTTTCGACGAACAGTCGCCATCATTTGACATGCGCATGGCGCAGTTCACGGATTGGTATTTGTTCTCGCGTCCGCTTAAGTGCTCGGGGTTGGTCCCCATCGCACATCACTTAGAAAATCGCCCGACTCGGGTGAGCGACGCCGATTTGCCGTTTCTTAAAAATTTGTCGCACAATCGTTTGAGCCTGTTTGAGTTCATTAAAATCAAGGGGCAGGACGTTTTTGTGCGTGACCTGATGTCGAAATATAAACTTGTGATAAAAGATTCGCCCGTTACGTATGGTTTTTCTGCTGAAGAATACTTTCAAGCACGGCTCATACCGCATCAAGATTCATTTTTATTTTCAATCGCTTTTTGCTTTCATCCGCCCGAGGCGACAAAATTCATTCGCTCTGAAGTGAAAGCTGTGAGCAAATTGCCTGAGGAGCAACAGGGCGAGGCGCGCGAAAAACTCGTGCTGCGGTTTTTTCGTATGCGCAACAAATTTGAACAGTATCCCCACGTCGGGATAGAAGAAATTTATTCGAATGACTCGCGTCTGCGAATATAAAAAGGTAGTGATTCTAGGCAGCGGCCCGATCGTGATCGGGCAGGCGTGCGAATTTGATTACTCCGGCACGCAGGCCTGCAAGGCGCTCATGCGCGAAGGGCTTGAGGTGGTGCTGATCAACTCAAACCCCGCGACCATTATGACAGACCCCGAAATTGCCACGCGCGTTTACCTGGAACCGCTCAAAGAAGAATTTGTGCGTCCAATTCTTGAAAAGGAAAAACCTGATGCCATCATCCCAACGCTCGGTGGGCAGACGGCTTTGAATCTGGCGCTTGCTCTCGAAAAATCGGGTACGCTGAAGGCGCTGGGCATCAAAATGCTTGGCGCAAAAAGCGATGTCATTCGCGCCGCTGAAGATCGTGAAAAATTCTGCAAAATCCTCGATTCGGTCGGCGCGAAATATCCACGCTCTAAAATGGTAAGGTCTTTCGATGAAGCTATGGTCGTCTCCGACGATTTGGGTCTGCCGTTGGTGCTTCGGCCAAACTATACGCTCGGCGGCGGCGGCGGCGGCGTCGCCTTTTCTCTTGAAGAATATAAAAGTAAAATTAGTTTAGCTCTACATGAAAGTCCGACCCACGAAGTGCTGGTTGAAGAGAGTATCTTGGGTTGGAAGGAATTTGAACTTGAAGTTATGCGGGACCGGCGCGGCACGTTCGTCGTTATTTGTTCCATTGAGAATTTTGACCCTTGTGGAGTGCACACGGGTGACAGCATCACGGTCGCTCCACAACAAACTTTATCGGATGACGCCTATCAGGCAATGCGTGACGAAGCTTGCAAAATCGTCAACGCCGTCGGTGTTGAAACGGGCGGGGCCAATATTCAGTTCGCCGTTCATCCGCAAACCGGCGAGCGGTACGTGATCGAGATGAATCCTCGCGTCAGCCGGTCCT
>DAIDJH010000302.1 GCA_027451425.1 Bdellovibrionales bacterium
AATGGCCCGGCAAAAGCAATCCAGAACATGTCTTCTTTAGGGCGACGAAGATTGCGTGAGTTCACCGGCACAGGCTTGGCCCAGCCAAAAATAAACCCGGCTCCGCCATTGAATCCACCGATGCCGGCCAAAATGCCGGCAATAGGTAAAATAAATGTTCCGATCAAATCCGCGTGGGCAAAAGGACTGAGCGTCAATCGCCCCATCAATTGAGCCGTATTGTCGCCACGACGTTTGGCGATATATGCGTGCGCAAATTCATGAAAACAAAGCGCAAATAAAAACGGAACGTATTCGACGCCGAGTTTAGCTAAAATCTCCAAGAAATTGATATCGCCCATATTCCCAAAGTCTAGGCGGTGTCATATCAAACAGCAAGCTATAGTCGTATCCCAATCAAGCCGCGGGCTAACAATACCGAAATGTAAGTTGATGAAACCCGCCGTAAGCGCTCCACATCAAATCATCCCATTTTTAAAAAACACGGTTCTTTTTCGCAATGCTAACGACGATGAACTGAAATTAATCGCAAGTCACTTTGAACCGGTTCAGTATAAAAAGGGCGATCCGATCATTCTTGAAAATGAAATGAGCGACCACGTTTATTTGCTCTATTCCGGCTCTGCCGAAGTGGTAAAAAACGTGATAGAGCTGAACCGCATGACCCGCCTGGCGATTTTAAAGCCGGGCGATCCATTCTCTGAGTTTTCAGTGCTCAGTCGCAGCACTAAGTCGGCATCGGTTTTTGCGCTTGAGGACTGTGAACTTATGCGGATGAGCGGCGAGAGTTTTCTCGAAGTTTTGCGGCAACTCCCGTCGGTGGCCAAATCGCTCGCTTGCCATATCGCGCGCCTAACGGAGCACGTACAAAATTCGCGACTCAACGTTGAATATATGCAAGCTGATCGCGTGTCGCTTCACCCGCAAATCCCTAAAATATTTCCGCAATCATATTGGAAGCGCTACGAAGCTTTGCCTATTCGGTTCGAACATCAAAGCCTTTTTGTGGCCATGAAAAACCCACAAACGCCGGAGTTTTTCAACTTCATTCGCGCCCGAGCACCCAACCTGCAAATTTATATCAGCTTGATCGGCAATCTCGACTTCGATCTCCTCGAAAAAGAATTGCTGAACGGGTACAACAACATTGTTGAGATACCCCAACCCTCGTTGCCAGCCCCACTTGTGGGTATGCCGACAAAATGGTTGACACAAATCGGTCTCTTTCGTGAAATCCCTCTCGATTGGTTTGCGGATCTCGCGCAAAATTTGACTCGAGAAATATTCCCGGCTGGCCAAACCATATACCGAAGAGGAGAGTCGAGCGAAAAACTCTATATTGTACAATCCGGTCTCGTGACATTTTCATTCGCCATCTCACCAGTGGAGGCGAACGCAGCAAAGGCCATCGGAGGCTCCGTGTATGTCGGTGAGGCAAACCCGGGAGATCACTTCGCTGAAGTCTCACTCCTCAATCATTCGCATCATTTGCTAACGGCTAAAGCCGCGGTCGATACCGTTCTGTATTCGCTGCCCAAAGAAATTTTCGACCGACTGCTTGAGACGCCCTATCTATCATTACCATTGGCTTGCGATCTCGCCTTACACTTTCAAACGGTTCGCAGCGCTTCGTTCCCGATTTTCGATGAACGCCTGGG
The DNA here is from genome assembly GCA_027451425.1 of Bdellovibrionales bacterium. Lineage (GTDB taxonomy): Bacteria > Bdellovibrionota > Bdellovibrionia > Bdellovibrionales > UBA1609 > RBG-16-40-8. The sequence continues at coordinate 1,659 of DAIDJH010000302.1, forward strand.
CGTTCAACTTCTTGAACTTGCCGAACTCTTCCCACGATCGTTGATGGAGCAACACGAACTTTTGCCACTTCGCCTGCGCGATAACGAACTTACGATCGGGATCACCAATGTTGAAAGTGAAACCATTTACTCGGTGATCGGTCGCTATTTGCAGAATTATCGCGTGAGATTAGAAATCGTCAGTGCTGCCGACTTTAAGCGGTGGATGACTGAGTTGACACACGCCAAATCCGACGGTTCAACCGTGATTCGAAATTTGTCGCCCACAAACCTCGCGAAGACTGATGCCGTTTCGGCCCTCAACGCCATGTTGGAATACGGCTATAACTCGCGAGCGAGCGATGTGCACTTCGAACCAGGCTCCGACTACTATTCAGTACGCTACCGGATCGACGGCGTCCTACACGAAGGCGCCGAAAAATACCCGAAAAGTATCGGTGCCGAGATGTTGAACCGTATTAAAATTTTAAGCCAGCTTGATTTGACGAACCG
>DAIDJH010000303.1 GCA_027451425.1 Bdellovibrionales bacterium
GCGTCACCACAACCCTTAGCCGATCGGGCAAAATGCGACGAATCTTCACGTCCTTCACCCGTTGATCCTTCTCTATCTGGGACAAAATATTTTCTATGTCCACGTCCCATGTGTAATGGCCTAAAAGTGAATGCAGGCGCACACTCAGGGCATCGCGGATCGGTTGAAAATGAACCGCGAGAGCCGCATCTTGGGACGGAACTATATCGATCGACCGAATCCGAAAAGTAGCGGAAAATATCAGAACATATATGCCATAACCAATCGCCGTCACCGCCGTTACCGCGACTATTGTTTTACCGATGACCTTCAACTTACCAAGAACTGCGGTCATTTTACTCCCGCATAATCGAGCGTGGCCCGTTCAACGAGAATTTCAACAAGCTGATTAAACGATATTCCGCTATGTGCGGCCGACTTTGGCAGTAACGACGTCGGCGTACAACCAGGGAGAGTGTTGATTTCAAGAACATATGGCTGCCCATCGTTTGTCACGCGAAAATCCACCCGCCCGTAACACCGAAGCCGGCATACGTGAAACGCTTGCAGCGCGTATTCGCGTGCGAGCTGAAGCACCCCATCGGGGAGTCGCGCCGGCAAAATATAATCCGTCCGCCCGGCCGTGTACTTGTTTTTGTAATCGTAAAAATCCACCTTGGGCACGATTTCGATCGGCGTCAGCGCCTTTTCGTCAAGAATGGGCACCGTCACTTCAACACCGGAAATAAATTCTTCGACCAAAATATATTGATCGTGTTTGGCCGCTTCATCGAGCGCGCCTCTCAATTGCGATTTATCGCGCACAATGGTGACGCCAACGCTCGAACCTTCGCGCGAGGGTTTCACCACCACCGGAAGGGGCAACTCCAAGCGAAAATGCGCAAGGTCGTTCTTATGCGCCAGCTGCTGTTTGGCGATCGGAATCTTATGATTGCTCAACACTTCTTTGGTAAAAATCTTATCCATGCACAGCGCCGATGCCATCACGCCACTCCCACTGTATGGGAGCTTGATATACTCGCAGATACTTTGCGCGATACCGTCTTCGGCGTACTTACCGTGCAAAGCGAGCAACGCCACTTGCGCGCCATTTTTTTGCGCTTCTGCTATGCGGATAAGTAAATCTTCTTTACAGTCGATGACCTCGAACGGATAACCCAGCTCAACGAGCGCTTGTGCGAAGCCCCGCCCCGTCGAGAGACTGACCTCACGTTCCGCACTCATGCCGCCCTGAAGAAGCACGACTTTCTTTTTTTTACTCGTGGCCACGCTCATCGACTCATGATAGCCGCAACACGATTGCAACGCCAGAGGCAAATCTGGACCTTGGTCATATCTCCAAAGTCGGCCGCATCAATCCGGCATAGACGCCTTATATGAATGAAATCTTTTTCGAAGATGGCCTCTATAGCTCGCCGAACTTCACAATCTCGGTTTCAAGTTGCACACCGGTTTGCTTGAGAACTTCGGCGCGCACGTGTTCGATAATTTGCCAAATGTCAGCGGCCATCGCGCCCTGATCGTTCACGATAAAATTAGCGTGCTTTTTCGAAACGCACGCGCCGCCGACTCGATAACCTTTGAGGCCGCACATCTCAATGAGCTGCGCAGCTTTGTGACCATGAGGATTACAAAAAACCGATCCGCAATTGGGTAGCTCGAGCGGTTGAGTTGCCACGCGCTTGCGCGTTTGTTCGCGCACGGCATTTGTCACCGCCGCATCCGGCCGCATCGGCCAACGCACAACTACGCTTACAATGATCCCCGGTTGCCAGCCAGAAGAATGACGATACTCCCATCGTAATTCAGACGCCGATATTCGCGCCAGGCTTAGGTCCGGCTTTAAAACTTCGATTTCAGAAACAATCTCGCAAAATTCTCGAGGAGTGCGCGCTTCGCCAATGCCGGCGTTCATCACAACGCCCGCGCCCATGTCACCCGGAATTCCAGTTAAAAAAATCGCCGGGGCCAGGCGATGCTTTAAGAAAATTTTTGCAATCTCTGATTTTGGCGTACCCGCACGCGCATGAATCACAAGCGGCAACGCCGACGGATTATCCGCCTCGACGTTTGGCGTGTCGACCTTTTCAATTCCCGCATATTGG
>DAIDJH010000304.1 GCA_027451425.1 Bdellovibrionales bacterium
TTCGGGTTGTGTGGAATTCCTGAAAACTCCATCCTCGCCTTACGTGAGCTTGGGGTAAAAGACCTCACCTGCGTTTCAAACAATGCGGGCATCGACGACTGGGGCCTTGGACTCTTACTGCACAACAGGCAAATCAAAAAAATGATTTCAAGCTATGTCGGCGAAAACGAATTGTTTGAAAAATTATTCTTGAGCGGCCAACTCGAGGTTGAGTTGACCCCGCAAGGCACGCTGGCTGAAAAACTGCGCGCCGGTGGAGCGGGCATCCCAGCTTTTTATACTCCCACTGGAGTGGGCACGCTTGTGGCCGAAGGTAAAGAAACTAAAACTATTGATGGCCGCGAGTATGTTCTTGAGCGCGCAATCACGGGCGATTTCGCCTTTGTCAAAGCGTGGAAGGGCGATAAATTCGGCAATTTGATTTTTCGCAAGACTTCGCGGAATTTCAACCCCATGGTCGCGACCGCCGGCAAAATCACGATTGCTGAAGTTGAGGAGCTAGTTGAAATCGGCGAACTCGACCCCGACGCGATTCACACGCCGGGCGTTTACATTGATCGTATTTTTCAAGGCACGAATTATCAAAAGCGCATCGAAAACTTAACGGTATCCAAACCTTCTTGACCGCATATTTTTTGAAGGAGTCTAACGATGACCACGCAAAAACATCTCTCGCGCGAGCAAATCGCACAGCGGATTGCGCACGAGGTGGAGCACGGTGACTGCGTGAATTTGGGCATAGGCATTCCTACGCTGGTCGCCAATTACATTCACCGCGATAAAAATGTTATGTTGCAAAGTGAAAATGGCCTTCTGGGGATGGGCCCCTTCCCCACCGAAGACCGCGTCGACGCCGATCTGATCAATGCTGGCAAGCAAACTATTACCGCCGTACCCGGCGCGAGCTTTTTTTCTTCGGCCGAAAGTTTTGCGATGATCCGTGGCGGGCATATCGATCTGACTGTGCTTGGTGCCATGCAAGTCTCGCAAACGGGTGACATCGCCAATTGGATGATCCCCGGTAAATTGGTTAAAGGCATGGGCGGCGCGATGGACTTAGTCGCCGGAGCAAAATACGTAATTGTGGCCATGCAACAGGTCGACAATAGAGGTACTAGTAAACTTGTGCGAACTTGCACATTGCCTCTGACCGGCAAACGCTGCGTTCACATGATTGTGACGGATATGGGGGTTTACGAAATCACTCCCGAAGGATTTTTGCTCAATGAAATCGCCCCCGGTTTTACTGTCGATGAAATTCGCGCTGCGGTTGCGGGTGACCTTTCAATATCGCCGCAGTTAAAGCCCATGAAGCCGTTTGGCACTCAACCATTGTCGAGTCCTACGCTCAGCTAACTACCCGAGCCTCTGTGCGTTCATGCATAATAATAAAAGCAGAGAACCGATCGAATGAGGAGCATCTTTGTCCGGCCAAACGAGAGAACTCAAAAAAGGTGATTTGCTCTTTCGCGAAGGCGACGCCTCGGATGCGATGTATGTGATCAAAAAAGGTAAAATCGCCGTAGTGAAATCCAAAGGCGCGGGCGAAGTCGAACTCGCGGAGCTGGGCCCCGGTGCCATGATTGGCGAAATGGCCTTTTTCGATAACAAACCGCGATCCGCGGGCGCTCGTGCAAAAAGCGATTCCACAGTCATCATTCTTCCATTCGTATCATTGTACGCGCAATTTAAAACCTTCCCCGAGTGGTTGAAGGCGATGGTGAAAAATGTGAACGGAAAATTGCGCGACGCGAATGCCAAAATCAAAAATCTCGAACGTGAATCCGCAGTCGAAGCAACAACCTTCACTCCACACCTGATCACCCGCTTGTGTGCCATTATCGCACTCGTCGGCTATAAAAGCGGTCAAAAAGAAGGCGACGGTCTTGTTATCCCCTACTCAACATTGCGCAATTATTGCATTCAAATTTTTCAAGCGCCGACCAATAAGCTCGACCGCATGATGGAAGCCCTTCAAGGCTTCGGAATTATGAAAGTCGAAGACATCGGTGAGGGAAGAAAAAAGGTGACGCTTCACAAGCACGAGTTTCTCGCCGGCTTTGTCGATTGGTACAACGAT
>DAIDJH010000305.1 GCA_027451425.1 Bdellovibrionales bacterium
AAAAGCGATTTTTCTAAAATTTGCCGGTGGTGGCGTTTGAGCGCCGAGTTCGTTAGGTGTTTGTCGGAGGTGGTGAAATCGCTTTCCCAACAAATAAGCGCATCGCCTTTTTGCTTCAGTAACCCGAGGGCCAGTAGTCGATCGACAGCGAGTTTCGCCTCTAGGGGAGTGATGCCGAGCCGGCTCGCGATCCAGTTCGGGTTTGGCTCGAAATTTTTTACATAAGTAAGAGACAAAATCGCGTAGTGATACCAGTCGCTCACCACTCTGAAAAAATCAAGGCTAAGATCTTTGGGCGCGCGCAGTGATGATGAGCGCCCTTGTCGCTTTGCCGCCTCTTTTTCGATCGCTTTTTTGTGTAACATAATATATTTAAACGCGGGGTTCGATCTCGCCAGCCCGCGCGCGTGTTGCGTACTGGCCAGAGATTGCAAAAATTCGCGCTGCTCGTCGGGTGAAAGTTCGAGGGCCGTCAAAATTTTTTGTGCCATTTTAAAGGACGGGATTCTTTTTCCTGACAAGACTTGCGAAAGCGCTCCGGGTGCGAGTTTAAAGGCGCGCGCCATCGCCCGCAGCGAATAGCGTTGGTTCGTTTCGCAACGGCGAGCGAGTTCGCGCTCAATCAGATATTTGTAAGACGCCACGGTTTGCTTCATTGGGCGCACTGTAAAACAGTTGAGTCACCGGCCGCAAATTTATTTGAAACAAACTGTTTCAGATAAGGAAATCCACGATGAAACGGGTAGAAATTTCATTTTCTGTTACGAACAGTAGCGGCAAAACGGCGTTCCGGACATCAAATGGTATCGCCATTTATTGGATCGAGGATTGTAAGCGGCCAACATCATGAGGTAGTCAGTGTCAATTTCTACAGTATAGAGATAGTAGTCATGCGAAGCTAGTCGCCGTACTAAAACTTCATCGCCGACATTTTTTCGAAAATTTTCTTCTTCTCGAGGCGTTCGTATAAGGCGGGGCTGACGTAAATGCGCGGTAAAAAATTGCGATACTGACTCAAAATAGACATCAATGAATTGGGCACTTCCGCCAGCAGTTTAATTTGTCCGTCACGAGTGAGAATTTTGGCCGGATCGCGCAGCAGGTGAATGTCGCCTCCTTTGGCTTCACGCTCGCACTGTTCAACCGTTTTTGTGAACATAACGTCTTTTTGTGGGATGTCAAAAATCATCCACGCGTTCGGATCGATTTCGCGAATTTCGTTTTGCAACCACTCCGCGGCCCGATTGACGTTGACGATAAGTTCTTTGCGGTGATCGTCGCTTTGCACGAGCGTCGGGCGTACAGGACCCGTTTTCACCTGCGCCGGGGCAATGCGGTTGGCAAGCATCTCCGACAGTTCGCGGATCATGGGATGGGTGATTCGCCCTGCCAAATATTCATGCAGTTTCGCGAGAAAATAAGAATCGTTGAACGTGAAGTATTCGTTCGGGTTTTGCGATACCTTTTCAACAAGGTGATCGAACGAATAGGCCAAGCCGTTTTCAAGAAAATACTGATAGATTTTGGCGGCGATGAGATCAAATTTGTAGCTTGTGCCGTCGCTGATGATTTGCGAATACCAAAAATAGCGACTGACGAGAAACGAATCGACAACCGTCATCGCATCTTCGCGCATACATAAAAACTGGTCGTGACCGTTATCGTGCATCGCCATGCTGCGAATCAGAAAGTCGATGTCATAGACGCCAAGTTTAACGCCGGTGAAATAGGCGTCGCGCAAAAGATAATCCATACGATCGGCGTCGACATCGGAGTGCATGAGCTGATTGGCAATCAAAGTTTTTGAGCGGCCGGCGATAATGGCGGCGAGCGAGACGGGGTCAATCCCTTCTTCGATCAAAATGCGCGTGAGCCCGCCTTCGAAATCGGTGTTCAAGATGAGATGACTGCCGAGAGTTTCGTGGTTGGCGAAATACTTCGGTGTCTTCACCCGTTGCTGTTCGCGAAAATGGTTGATGTACGCGAGTTCGATTGTGTGTGAAAAGGGGAGTGTCCCGATATCGTGGAGCATGGCCGCGAGACGCATCATTCTGTGAAAATTAG
>DAIDJH010000306.1 GCA_027451425.1 Bdellovibrionales bacterium
CAATCCCACCGATCGCATTTTCAGAAGCAAAAAGGCATCGCTCGAATTGACAAGAGAAAAGGCGCCCCACGCGAAAAGATATTTGTGGAATTCACGAGGCAACCGCGCGTGAGTCGGCTTTTTGCCTACCGCTTCTTGTGCTGGCTTGATGAGTTGGCGCTCCGACTTTGGCTCACGAACGGAATATAGCAATAGCACGGCAATCACAGCGGGAATCGCCGCCCAAAAATAAATCGGCCGGAGATGATTAGCATTTTCTTTAAGAAGAACGAGAGCCGCCAGCGGCCCAAGAACGGCTCCTAAACTGTCAAGACCACGATGCCAACCGAGAGCCAGCCCTAGTGAGCGTCGATCGACCGATTCTGCAAGAAGCGCGTCGCGAGGCGCGGACCGCACTGACTTACCCACACGATCCACCGCACGGGCGATGAAGACAAAAGGCCACGTTTGCGCAAGTCCAATCATTGGGCGGGCAAATGTCGACAGCGAATAACCGGCGATCACAAATGGCTTGCGTTGTTCCGTAGCATCGGACCAGCGGCCAAAATACATTTTTAAAAAACTCGCGATGAATTCGGAAAAACCTTCGATCACCCCCACGGACGTCATCGATGCGCCAAGCACGGCCGTTAAAAAAATCGGCGTGATTGGATAAATCATTTCTGTTGAAATATCGTTGAATAGCGAGACTAATCCTAGACGTAAAACTATTTCGTTCATTGGTTTCCGCTTAATCTTTAAATAACGAAATCATCCGCACGGCGGATGTTGGCGGGGGCGAATCCCATAGGCTCAACACGTGCCCACCACCGCCGGAACCGGTCGGCTTTACCGAAAGTGCCCCGGCACGCAAAAGCTCGCGCATATGTTGATCAAGCGCACCCTCACAAAGCCCCCATTGGTAAAAACAATCCCGCGACAAATCAAGCGCGCGGGCCAGCGACTCTTGTGCCGTCACTAGGGTTGAAACAGAATCATCCGTGAGTAAGGCTTGCTCGGCGAGATCCACCGCTTCGCGCATTTGCTGATCTAATTTTTCGCCTAGGTGTTGGGAGCGCGCACGGAGTTCATTCACCTTTTTCACGCACTCGGACGTCACTCCACGCTTACCCGAATACGAAAGATAAAGTTTCGGGCGCCATGTGGGAGTTATAGGCGACCGCTCGCCTCCGCGCATGAATTTTATACCGCGCCCTTCGAGCGCAACGGCAATGTCGACTCCACTACTCTGACCGTGAAATATATTTTCCAAACCGCGTGCAAATTCGTAGATCTGTGACTGATCGATATAACCGAGGTGACAAAACCAACGGCCAATGCCGACACACAAGGCCGCCGATCCGCCAAGACCCGCCCCCAGTGGGATATGACTGGTGATGGTCAACTGGCCCCGCAAATCGAGTCGGGTGCGCTCGACTTTTTCGAGAGCCTTTTCGAGAACTCCCCAGAAAAGAATTGAAAGTTCGTCACCGCACGGCCCATCAAACCTAGCTTCAAGCGGCTCACTCGCATTGCGCCAACTAAACTGCATGGTCGCCGACGGTGTTGGAAAAACCAATGCTGGCGACCCGCGAATGACCGCATGTTCGCCCGCCAAAATCCATTTACCATTTGTGACAGCTGAAAATTCGTCGGAAGAATGACTGCGGTTCATGTTGGGCTCATTTCATATGATGATAAAACTCGCAACCCCGCGTGCGCATAACAAATCTTCTCTGCAATTTGTCGGGCGAGTTCAAGTTGATCAACACGATACAAAAGATGCACATTCGGACCGGCGTCAAGAGTGACCAGCGGACCGTCACCGTCGCGCTGCCAGATGTCGTCAACACAATCGAGAACTTCAATCGTCATGGGTGTCATGTACCGAAATGACGGAGCGGCCGTGTGAAATAAATTGTGCATATCCCAAAACTCGGCCGCTGCGATTTCGCATGCCGATCGCCACTGCCGACTTTGAATGGCATTGTGCAATTGTCTCAATCGAATTTCGGCCCGTTCAACCCGACCTTCATAGAGAAGACTCGAAACAACACGCGCATGCG
>DAIDJH010000307.1 GCA_027451425.1 Bdellovibrionales bacterium
AAGGTGCTTCGCATCCTAAAACGCAATTCTGTAAACACGCGTGCCAAAGGCACGATACCAACGGCTGAACTGCACCGCTACAAAGGCAAAGCCTGCAATAAACCCTTTTACGGTTTTTGTTACATGGACGGCGAGCTAACGAAACACCCCGTTGAATTTCCGATACTGTGTCTCATTCACAGTAAATGGCAAGATCAGATGACGGTTTATCAAATCGTTTGTTTCTTAAACAAAAAGAAAATCAAAACTCGCACCGGCAAAAAATGGAAGTGGTCCGTCGTTCGCAAAATTGTAGATCGGTTTGAACTAAAAACTATTATGTTACAAAAAGGTGGTGAATATGAACTTAGATAAACTCATCGAGTGGGCCGTGGTCGTGGTGCTCGCTTTCGCAGCGACCGGCCATCTCGGTGTCCTACAACGTTGGATATGGAAAGAGCAGGCAAAGTTAATCTACGCTTCGCGACCCGCAACTTGGGGTGATCCGAATTTTTTGAAGGCGGATAGGTAGGGTCACGTACTCATCACCTCGCCGACGCCCACCAAGATGTTTACCCTTCGGGTGCCTGGGTCAAGACTTTACGCCGTCTCAATTTAACGGAAATCCGTTAAATTTTCGCGCGGCCAAGCTCCTGAATTTCCACGTATTTATAGACGTCAACGTTTGAGCATGAAAAACTTTCGATAGCTTTTTCATAAAAATCGGCTCGCGATATTGCGGATAATACGTCCGAACAAAACTAATCATGTTTGGCGTCCGCCCAACCGGAAAAACCGCGCTCAAACCACTGGCACGAAAATTGATGTATGAAACCTCAGAGGCAAAAATGATTCACAATATCTTATTGATCGATGACGACATCAATCTTTTGACTTCAATTAAGGACTTCCTCGAAGATGAGGGCTGTTTTCACGTCAAAGCCGTTCAAAACCCGGATGAAGGCATAGCGCTTGTTCGACAACGAGCCCTTCCCTTTTCGCTTGCGCTCATCGATTATCACATGCCCAGCATCACGGGCGCCGAGGTCATTCGAAAAATTCGCGAATACGACTCGAAACTTGCGCTTATTGCGTTTTCCGGCGACGATTCCGACCAAGTACATAATCAATCGCTTCGAAATGGCGCGATATTTTTTATTTCAAAGGATACCAGCGACGCCAAACTGCTCGGGACCATCTTTCGCATTTGCCAAGAGGTCGAGCGACAAACATCGCCCGCAAAAATCTTCGATGAAAAAGATAAATTGAACCGCATTAAAGAAGCGGGTCTAATTGGCATATCTAACCATCTCGTTGATATAGCCGATCTTATTCGCAGGTATGCTCCTTCAAATGATTATGTGTTCATTCGCGGTGAGAATGGAACCGGCAAAGAACTGGTGGCCCAGTCCATCCATCGGTTGTCACCAAGAGCAAAAGCCGCATTCGTAGCGGTTAATTGCGCATCAATTCCAACTGAATTGATTGAAAGTACTTTGTTCGGTCATGAAAAGGGCTCATTCACGGGAGCAGCAACTTCACAAATCGGAAAATTTGAAGCGGCAAACGGCGGCACACTGTTTTTAGATGAAATTGGGGACATGCCCTATCACCTTCAATCCGCTCTCCTTCGAGTCTTGCAAGAAAGGGCGTTGACGCCAGTCGGTTCAACTGCCGTCAAAAAAGTCGATGTTCGCGTAATCGCGGCGACAAACGCGCCGCTAGAAGCAAAAATTAAAAACGGGCTTTTCCGTGAGGACTTATTTCACAGACTTCACGTATTACCGATAAATATTTTGCCGCTTCGAGAACATCCAGAGGACATCCCAATATTAGCTCAAACATTCGTCGACCAGGCCAACCATGATAACAATACACATAAAATTTTGACCCCTGCAGCGATCGACGAACTTAAACAGTATTCGTGGTCCGGTAACGTCCGACAATTAAAGCACGCCATAACGATGATGGTTCTCAGATCAGAGGGTAGAACTTTGGATACAAATTTACTTGCGAGCCACGTAAAAGACGACGCTGCGCAAACGCCGGCAATGGATTAT
>DAIDJH010000308.1 GCA_027451425.1 Bdellovibrionales bacterium
GAAACGATGCCGTTTGTAAAGAAGCGCTTCGCGGAGTCGATGCCGTCATTCATCTGGCCGCGATATCGAACGACCCGATGGGTAATCAATTTGAAGACGTAACTTTGGAAATCAACTACAAACGCTCGATTGCCATCGCGAAAATGGCCAAAGACATGGGCGTAAAATCTTTTGTCTTTGCATCAAGCTGCAGTGTTTACGGCTCTGGCGGCGATGAAATGAGAACTGAAAAAAGCCAAGTGGCCCCTCTTACGGCGTACGCGAAATCCAAAGTTTTTACTGAAGAAGGCTTAGAGAAACTGGCGGATAAAGAATTTACCGTTTCGTGCTTACGCTTTGCCACAGCTTGCGGGGCTAGCCCGCGGTTGAGACTCGATCTCGTTCTCAACGATTTTGTGGCGGGTGCCATGAGAACGAAGAAAATTGAGATTTTGTCTAACGGTCAACCATGGCGTCCGTTGATCGATGTGCGCGATATGTCTCGCGCAATGGTATGGGGGATCTCCCGCCGAGATGCAAACGATACGCAACCTTTTCGAGTTGTGAACGTCGGCAATAATCAATGGAATTTTCGGATTGTTGAACTGGCCGAGGCGGCGAAATCCATTTTGAAAGACGTGGACGTTACGGTAAACAACAATGCCGCGCCCGATAAGCGGTCGTACCGAGTTAATTTTGATGAGTTCAACCGATTGGCGCCTGCGGATCTTCGCCCTAAAGAAACAATTGAAGGCACGATTCAAAAATTGGCCGATCAGCTGTCGAATGCTTCGGCTGTAACGGCTGACTTTCGCAAAGGCCCATTTATGCGACTCAACGTTTTGCGGGGGTTAATTGAAGCCGGTCGAATCGACAACAATCTTAACTTCAAGGTGTAGCCGTGAATCTCGAAGAAATGAAAAAAGACATTTTGGAGCGCATTCGCGAGTACTCGACGGCCGCGCACAAAGGATGTCGCCCGCAAGGCGACGGAATTGAGCCGAAAAAATTTGTTCCAGGTACAGATTCGGTACCGTACGCGGGCCGCGTTTTCGATCAAGAAGAAGTTGTCGCGGCATCGTCGGCGCTGCTCGATTTTTGGCTAACAATGGGGGCCGAAGGTCAGGCGTTTGAAGAAGAATTTGCGCAGTTTCTCGGAGTTCGCGGCACGGTTCTGACCAATTCGGGTTCTTCGGCAAATCTTCTTGCGGCATCGGCGCTCACGAGTTTTCGCCTTGGTGAAAAACGACTAAAGCGAGGCGACGAGGTCATCACGGTCGCGGCGGGTTTTCCAACCACAGTTGCACCGCTGATTCAAAATGGCCTGTGCCCGGTATTCATCGATAACGACACCCAAACACTTAACGCGCGCACTGAAATGCTCGAAGAAGCTTACCGGCCAGGCAAAACCAAAGCGGTTTTTATGGCGCATACCTTAGGTAATCCGTTTGATTTGTCTGCCGTTACCGCGTTCTGCAAAAAATACGACCTGCTACTTGTCGAGGATAACTGCGATGCTTTGGGTTCGCGCTACGACGGTCAGTTAACCGGTACATTTGGCGACATGGCCACCCAAAGTTTTTATCCGCCCCATCATATTACACTTGGCGAGGGTGGCGCCATTAGCTATGCGCGCGATGTGAAATTTCGTTCTATTCTTGAAAGCTTCAGAGATTGGGGGCGTGATTGCTGGTGCGCCTCGGGCAAAGACAACACCTGTCAAAAACGGTTCAAGTGGAAAATCGGCGACATGCCGGCGGGCTACGATCATAAATTTATTTATTCTCATATCGGTTACAATTTAAAACCGCTCGATCTGCAGGCGGCAATTGGACGCCATCAACTGAAAAAAGTGAATGGTTTCATCGAAAGTAGAAAGGCAAATTGGGAACACTTGCGGCGCGGGCTAAAAAATCTCGACGAGCATTTCGAATTTCAGTTGCCGGCACATGCGAAAAATTGGTCTGAAAATGGTTTTGAATGGGATTCGTCCGGGCACAAGTCTGAC
>DAIDJH010000309.1 GCA_027451425.1 Bdellovibrionales bacterium
TGCCCCTGAACCATTACAAGGATTCGCGGTAGGGGATTGGGTACAGATCGAGGGGGTGATCAGTTTCGAAAAAGTAGCTGGCCGAGATGAATATTTGCCTGTGATTCACCTGGCACCGATATTAAAGATGCTCGATGAACTGCGAATTCAATCGATTGAAAAGCAAATTGATGAATTCCAGATACTACGGCCCCGACTCTATCTTACCATGCGAACTGACGGAGCTAGAAATAAAGGTTCATTTTCGTTCGGTTCAACTAAAAAATTCTCAGGCGAATTCGAAAGGAGTTACGCTGAACGCGTTCAGACGCTGTCGCAATCAATTGAAAGTGCCGCATCAGCACTCTCATCACTTGGGCTTGAGACTAAACAACTTGAACGAGAAAATCTCGTTAAACTTTTATATGAGCACTTAAACCCGAACCGAGCCGAATTGTTGACTGAGCCAACAATTCGGCCGCGCCCTACGCTCATAGATGGCGACTCACCGCGATCACAAATGGTATTTGGCGACTTAGTCCTGACAAAGAATGATTTTATTCTCGATCAAATGCGCACGCGTGTCTTATCTCTCAAAACGCTTCCCGAAATGACCCATGCCGGAATGATGAGCGCCTTTTTGGCGCTCCCTTTTAAGTACGATTTGATTTTCAGTTTTAAAATTCCGGATCAAGCAAAGGAAATTCGAAGCCTAGAGCAAAAGCGGCGCATGGCGCACTCACTAGCACAGTCGACATCGAATCGTGTGAACGATCTAGAAAGCGAATCGAGGCTTTCGCAAACGACCGACCTCATTCGCGAAATTATTGAAACGGGCCAAAAGATTTTTCAAGCGGAGCTTTTAATTATATTACGGGACCTCGACACATCTAATGGGCAAAGACGGCTTAATCTTCAGGCAAAAGAAGTTCTATCAAGGTTTAAGTGGCTAAGTGGCTCAGAAGGCATTTCTGAAACTGTTGGCGCCTGGAAGATTTTTAAGTCGGACTTGCCATTTGCACCAATGGCGCTTGTTAGGGCCAAACGGATGAAGACAAATAATCTTACCGATTTTTTGCCGGTCTATGGCCCCAAAATGGGCGACGAAAAGCCTGTCGTTCTCATGAATACACGTCTTGGCGGGCTTTACTCGTTTAACCCCTATGATCCAAAGCTAACGAATTACAATATGCTCGTCACGGGCTCTTCGGGTAGCGGCAAAAGTTTTGCCAACAATTTTTTGATGCTCCAACAAATTTCACGCGGAACACGCGTGTTTATAATCGACATCGGCGGTTCTTACAGAAAAATGACCGAACTATTGGGTGGCCAATATTTTGAAGTCAATCTTTCAGACAAATATTCAATCAATCCGTTTCATTTGTCCGATCCAAATTCAGAACCATCCGGCGAGCGTCTTAAAGGTCTTGTAAGCATTGTTGAACAAATGGTCACCGACACCGGCGAAAAGCTCTCGCGATTTGATCGAGTGCAGATCGAGCAGACGCTTGTCCAAATGTTTCAAAACGCGCGCACCGCAGGCCGTGCACAATCGCCCCGGCTGAATGATTTGGCGTCTCTTTGTGAAAAGTCTTCTGAAGAGTCGCTTAGACGGATTGGAAAGCTTTTATTCCCGTGGATTGGCGATTCACCCTACGGACGAATGCTTGATCGCCAAGGTGAAATCAGAGTCGATAGTCCCATTGTTGCCTTCGACTTAAAAGGGTTGTCGCAATACCCTGACCTGCAAGCTGTCATGATTCTCATTCTCACCAATTTCATATTAGACCAAGTCGAGCGAGATCGTTTGACCCCAAAGCGAGTGCTACTCGATGAGGTATGGGAGCTTTTGAAGAGTCCTGCGGCGAGTTCATTTATGGAATACGCCGCGCGCACCTTTAGAAAAACAGGGAGCGCTCCCAGCGACGACCACCAACGAACCGGCCAGCGCAGCGACAGCATAGATATCCGCGCGCA
>DAIDJH010000310.1 GCA_027451425.1 Bdellovibrionales bacterium
ACCAGTTAAATAATCAACCAAACCGAGCCAGTGCGACTGAAGTTCAACCATGGCTTAAATTATCACTAGACAATTCGATAGCCAATGCCAGGTTCGGTCAATATGTGCATAGGATGGGATGAATCAGGTTCGATTTTTTTTCGCAACTGTGCGACGTAAATGCGCAAATAATGTGTTTGATCGACTGCCGTGCGGCCCCACACCCCCACGAGCAAGTGGGTTTGCGGTACCACTTTACCACGATGGCGAACAAGCGCGCGGAGAAGTTCGTACTCCGTAGAGGTCAGTTTAATGACCCGATCTCCACGTTTAATTTCACGCGTGTTAATGTTCACCTCCAAATCGCCCGATTTAAAAATCGGCGTCGCTTCAGAGTCTTGATGATGACGAAGGCTCACGCGCACACGCGCCAAAAGCTCGGGTGTACCGAACGGTTTTGTGAGGTAATCGTCGGCCCCCGCATCGAGAAGCGCGACCTTGGCGCTTTCGGCGTCATTAACTGTAAGCACAATCACCGGCACCATTGTCCAGCGCCTGAGAGCGCGCAACACATCGATCCCAATCTTATCGGGCAAACCGAGGTCCAGAATAATCAGGTGTGGATGAAATTCTTCAGCTAATTTTAGACCGTCTTCACCTGTCGCCGCCTCGGCGACTTCGAAGCCATTATTGACAAGATGGAGCCGCAAAATATTTCGGATGGCTTTTTCATCATCGATAATCAATATACGGCTCATAAAATAATCTCGCGCCAGCTTTGTGCCATTCGCCAGACAGAGCCGATATTAACCGAAATGCCCCGTCACGTAGGCCTTCGTCACGCTTTGCTTCGGATTGTTGAACAATGCGCGGGTCGGCCCAAATTCGACCATCTCGCCCATATACATGAGAGCCGTGTGGTCGGCAACTCGTGCAGCTTGCTGCATGTTGTGAGTCACCATAACCACCGTGTAATCTTTTTTGAGTTCATGAATCAATTCCTCGATTTTGAGCGTCGCAATCGGGTCCAGCGCCGACGTCGGCTCATCGAGCAGTAAAATTTCAGGCTTCACAGCAATGGCACGTGCGATACAAAGCCTTTGTTGTTGCCCGCCCGAGAGGCTTGTACCACTTTTTTTCAATTTATCTTTGACCTCATCCAACAGTGCCGCACGATCCAATGCCCATTCGACGCGTTCACGCATTTGATTGGCCGATAGTTTTTCGTGGAGTCTCACCCCAAAAGCGATGTTTTCGTAAATGGACATCGGGAAGGGCGTGGGCTTCTGAAAAACCATTCCAACTTTCGCGCGCACCTCGTTCACGTCAATTTTTGAATCAAGGATGTTTTGGCTGTTCAAAAAAATTTCGCCGGTTGCGCGATGGTGAGGATACAGTTCATAAATTCGGTTAAACGCCCGAAGAAGCGTTGATTTACCGCAACCCGACGGGCCAATAAACGCCGTGACGTTTTTTTCGAAGATTTGCACGTCGACATTTCTCACCGCTTGAAAATCACCGTAGTAAAAGTTGAGACGCCGCACATCGAGTTTCACCGTTTTCTCAAACGCCGGCTGTACAACTTGTGGCCGCGGTGGAAGGTTCAAAACGATTTGCGGTTCCATGCGGTTTTCTCCTCCATTTTTCATTGCGCTCATGTCATGTGGCGTGCGGAATACTTTGCAAGGCCGCGCGCGAAAATGTTTATGCCAAGAACACTCAATGTAATCAGCAAGGCGCCCGCCCATGCGAGATGTTGCCAATCGTCATAAGGGCTCATTGCGAATTGAAAAATTACAATGGGTAAGCTCGCGATGGGTTTTGCTAAATTCGTATTCCAAAATTGATTGTTGAGACTCGTAAATAACAATGGTGCGGTTTCGCCGCTGATTCGCGCAATGCCCAAAAGAACG
>DAIDJH010000311.1 GCA_027451425.1 Bdellovibrionales bacterium
ATTGCTGAAATGGATATTGATGCCATTATCGCGCGCAAACCGCAGGTGGTTCTTGTTGACGAGCTGGCACACACGAATGCGCCTGGTTCGCGCCACCAAAAACGCTATCAGGATGTGCTTGAAATTTTGGCGGCGGGAATCGAGGTTTACACGACAATCAACGTTCAACACCTTGAGAGTCGCAAAGATCTTGTGGAGCAGATCACTGGTGTTCCGATTCGCGAAACGGTTCCGGATTCGATTCTCGAGCGTGCGACGCAAATCGAACTTATTGATATCACTCCCGCACAACTTCTTAGGCGATTGAAAGAAGGCAAAGTTTACCTTGGCGAAAAAGCCGAGCAAGCGGCAAAGCATTTTTTTAAGCCGGACAGTTTAACCGCGCTTCGAGAAATCGCTCTTCGCGTGACGGCCGAACGCGTGGATCAGGAGCTTCAGCAGTTCCCCGACTTGCGGCAAGCCTCGGGGCCATGGCAGACCAACGAGCGGTTGATGGTCGCCGTGAGCCATAGCCCGTACTCGGAAAAGGTGATTCGTGCCACTCGTCGGATCGCCTACAATCTCGAGGCGCCTTGGGTTGCAGTGCACATCGACACAGGTGTTTCGCTGGGCGACGAAGATCAAGCGCAACTGGCAAAGAATATCGAGCTTGCGCGCGAGTTAAAGGGCGAAGTCATCACGACGACCGATACCGACGTGCCGACCGCACTTCGGCGAATTGCCCGGCAGAAAAACGTCACGCAAATTGTGGTTGGTCGTCCAACGAAAAGACTTTTTCGCGATGTGGTTGAAGGGGGGACATTACTTGATCGACTCGTGCGTGAGTGCGTTGAAGTCGACGTTCACGTTATTCGACAGGATGGTAAGCCGAAATATCGCCCGCCGTTTTTGACCAAAATCGAGCATTTCAGCCGGCCTATTACCTATTGGAACGCATTTTTATTTCTAACAGGGCTTTCGATTTTGTGCGGGCTGATGAGTTCGATCGTCGGTTATCTGGCGATTGGATTTATCTTTTTACTTGGCGTTTTGATGGTGGGCTTGTTCGCCACAATTGGTCCGACGCTTTTTATCGCCGTTTTGAGCGCCATGATTTGGGACTATTTTTTTATTCCCCCGCGCTTTGTATTTACGATTCGTGAACCAGCCGACGCCATCCTGATTCTTATTTATCTGACAACTGCGGTTGTGACGGGATATTTGACGAACAGAATTCGCTCCCACGAGCGGGTGCTACGCGAACGTGAAGATCGCGCCAACGCGCTCTTTGAAATTTCGCAAGACATAGCCGGGAGCCGCAATAAAGATGAATTTTTATCGAAGATCAACGCTCGGGTTGGCCGGTTGCTGGATGGCAACTGCTCGATAATTGTCGCGTCCGCCGAAGGTAAGCTCATGACCGATGAATACAAGCCGTATTCACCGCAACCGCATTTGAGCGAAAAAGAACAGGCGGTCGCCGCATGGGCCTTTAGCGCCAGTAAAGTGGCGGGGTGGTCGACTGAAACTCTTTCTGAAGCCAAAGCGTTGTACGTACCGCTCACTGCGCCCGATAGAACTGTTGGTGTGATGGTCTATAGGCCCAAATCAAACCGCAAATTGAATCTCGAACAAGAGAATATGCTCCATTCGATCGCCACGCAGCTTGCGATATCGCTGGAGCGGCATTTTTTCGAAAAGCGAATTCGTGAAGCGGATCGGCTAAAAGAATCTGAAAAAATTCATCAAACTTTGTTGAATTCGATCTCCCATGAGATGAGGACGCCGCTTACCGCGATTATTGG
>DAIDJH010000312.1 GCA_027451425.1 Bdellovibrionales bacterium
GGATCTCTTGAGCTTTACCGTGGCGATATGGAGCGTTCTCTCGCGCGTTTTCGTGAAGCGGTCTCATACAACGATCGAAATGACAAAGCGTGGTTGGGGCTTTCAATGATTCATCGGCAATACGGCGATGTCGAATTGGCTTGGGCAAATTTAGAAAAAGCGCTGGATATCAACTGTGACAATGAATCGGGCATCCGTTTGTTGTGTGAGTGGGCGATGAAAGACATGGAAATTGATCGTGCACTTCGTTACATTGATCGGTTTTTACAAGTTCATCCTGACCATGCGCTAATTTCCATGTGGCATGCAAAGTTTCTCTATTTTTCAGGGAGGCTTGAAGCCGCTCTCGTTGAAGTAGAAAAAACGCTGTATCTGGATCCGATGCTCGAGGGTGCTACTGATGTTCTCAATGTCATCCAGGACGAACTAGCTAAACGGCATGCCAATGATTGAAGCGATCAAGTGGGTGCAGCGAATCGGGCCGCAATTAAAAGGTATGTCGCGGTTGATTGTTCTGGGAGGTGGCCCCGGACATCACATTGCCAAGCTCATCGATGTGTTCCCCCCGTCTAAAATTCTCGTGATAGAAAAATCGGCGGAGGCTGCGCGCGATTGCAGGACTCAATATGCGCTTGAAACGACGGAAGTGAAATTTCTGACGCCGAAAGTTCCTGACGAGGTTCTCGCTCAACCGATCGTTTTGGATTTTTTACGACACAGCTATACGGTCGTTCGGTTTGCCCCCGTGACGGCCAAGGATCCGCAGTTTTACGATAAAATTGAAGCTTTGATCGCGGGGCGCACGCAGGCGGGTTTCAATGCGCTTCTCAAATGTCGCCCCGAGATGGCCGAACTTTTTCGTGTTAATCCCGAATTGTCGGCGGTTCGCGGGCATTCGGATAAACTAATTTCAATTAAAAATGTAATCCAGGCGATGTCTGTTAATTCGTCAGCCGAGGCTTACCTTATGCGTGCCTTGGCGGAGTTGATTGCGTGAAGATACTTGTCTTAAGTTTATTACGTTTGGGAGATGCGCTTTTGACGGGTGAAGCATTGGCGGCGATTCAAGCAAAATACCCCGACGCGCACGTGGATTTGCTTGTGAACAAGGGCGTTGAATCGGTCGCTCCGTTTTTGCCCGGTATCCACCGCGTGTACAAAGTGCCCCGCGAAATTTTGCAGGATGGGCTTGTGCGCGCTGACCGCCCCATTTTTGAACCTCTCGATCGTTTAAAGTCACTGGTCGCGAGATTGTCGTCAGAAAAGTACGATAAAATTATTAATCTAACACAAACAAAATTTAGCGGTTATTTGACGGCAGCCATTGAAGCCAATGAGAAAATTGGGATGGTGATTAACCATCGCGGGCAAGCGGCGTTTGGTTCGCCGTGGTTTCGCTATCTCAATAATGTTATTGGCGCCGGTGCCAAACAGGGCTTTCATTACGCGGACATTTTCAAATATGGCAGTGTTGGCGAATTTAACGGTTCAAAGTCTTGTGCGGACAGGGTCGGCGAAACGGATAAAGGCAAACGCGAACTTGAGGAGTGGTTGAGATACAATCCCTTCGGGGGCGGTCAAAAAATTTTGTTGCAAATCCTTACCAGCGACAAAAAAAAGAATTGGCCAATCACGGCATGGGTTCAGGCGCTTGAAGCGTTTCGTCGATCGGGAGCCTCCACCGTTGATGCGCAATTGATCGCACTTGGTGCGCCCAATGAGCGAGCGCAACTTGAAGAGTTTCAGCAACAAGCCCGAGCGGTTAATGTGACGGTGGCT
>DAIDJH010000313.1 GCA_027451425.1 Bdellovibrionales bacterium
GATCTGACGATTGACCCGAAAAGTGACGACAGCCTTATCGCATTTCAGAGCCACATCGAGCGTGAAGAGGGACCATTTTTTCTCAATCCACAGGAAATACGCACGCAGGCACTCGATGCTCCTTTAAAAGTATATCGGTTGGTTGGCGAGCCGCGGAGCGGTCTTGCTTGAAAAGCCGCCGCCGTTGCAATAAACTGTGTTTTCGGTATTCATCATGGATGAGGTGAAAAGTGGCAAAAAAGGCAACAGCTAAAAAATCGGGCAAAGGTTCGGGCGCAAAAAAAGCGGCTTCTGGCGATGCGGGAAAAGGTTCAACTGTTAACTCTCGTTTCGTCGAGTTATCCGGAAAATTAGAGAGCGCCAAAGCTCAACCGTATCGGATGGCGAGTGTTTATGTTGTGGATGCCAAAATCGAACACCCGAAATTTGGCGTTGGGTTTGTTGTCGCGAGTTTTCCAGATAAAATTGAAGTGGCATTTGAAGACACGAATCGAAATCTTGTGCAGGGGCGTAAATAAAAGGATCGGGCCATGAGTCAAGCGCGTTACTCGCGGCGAGAAACAATTGAAAAGTTACTGCGTGCTGAGCTTGCGCCAATTCATCTCGAAGTAATTGATGAAAGCGTGAACCATCATCACGGGCATGAGCACTTACACGCGCACCTGAACAACGACGAATTGATGAGCGCCGGGACTCACATGAAGGCAATTGTCGTATCGCCTAAATTCATTGGACTTGCCCGCGTAAAGCGGCAGCAACTTGTTTACAAAGCTCTTGGATCGCTTTTTGACGAAGGCCTTCACGCCTTGTCGCTCACCACATTCACTCCCGATGAGTGGAATTCAGGCGCACATGCGAACGAATCTCCCGCCTGCGCTGGGGCCGCAAAGTCACCGAGCCGCTGAGAGCGCGGCCGCGTATTGCGACGGATAAACAGCAGCAGGAGTTGACGGGGCGACAAGCGGCAAATTAGATTGTCTCCCTAATAGCCACCACGTAAGGGAGATCGCAAAAATGCAAAAATTTGAAGCGAAGTCTGGCAATTTGGCCAAGTCTGCAAAACCGGCAAAATCAAATCGCGCGGCAAAAGCCGCAGGCGCCGGTAGATCCGACTATCGCGTTTGTGAAGCTGCGATGAACGATCCGAAAGAGTTTGAACGGTTGGCGCGCTGGGGTCGCGAAGAAATTCGCATTGCCGAAGACGAAATGCCGGGCCTGATGGCATTGCGCGAGCAATACGGTCAATCACAGCCGTTCAAGGGCGCTAGAATCACGGGTTGTCTTCACATGACGATTCAAACGGCGGTCCTCATCGAAACGTTGACGCACCTCGGGGCACAAGTTCGTTGGAGTTCATGCAACATTTTTTCAACTCAGGATCACGCGGCTGTCGCGATTGCGGCGGCGGGTGTGCCCGTTTTTGCCTGGAAGGGTGAAACTGAAAAGGAATTCAACTGGTGCATCGAGCAAACCATCGAGGGATGGGGTGATGGCGGTTATGATTTGATTCTCGACGATGGCGGGGATCTCACCAACATGATGCACGAGACGCGCTATGCGAAGTTGATGAAGAATATAATTGGTTTATCTGAAGAAACGACGACGGGCGTGCACAACTTGGTGCGACTGCATGAAGAGGGGCGTCTGAAGGTACCGGCGATCAACGTGAATGACTCGGTGACAAAGTCGAAGTTCGACAAT
>DAIDJH010000314.1 GCA_027451425.1 Bdellovibrionales bacterium
TGCTCGATATGTTTTATGACCGGGCATTGACTCTGAATCATTGGCAAACGAACAAAAAATTTCTTGGAGAAGCGATTCGCGAGGATCTTGAAAAAATCGCACAAATAACTCCTCTGTCTTTTCAACTTGATCAGGCCATGCACGCGTCTGACCTACAGGTCGTAAACCTCGAGCGCCTGGGCGATTTTCAGGCCCTTCTTGAAAAGGGAGCCAAACGGCTTGAAGGCTCCGGCGAAAAAGTGCGTATGTTTTGCCTAAAACAGGGGCACACTCATACTCCGCAAGAGATCTTGTCTGTGCGCCTACAGAAAACCGGTGCGCTGATCGTTGAAATCTACCCGAGTGTCGCTGTGGTAGTGGATGGAGATCTACACTTGGTCCGCCCGCATTCCCGCCTCACTTATACTTTGGAACTTGACTTCGCCCCGCAAGTCGACCAGATTTTGGCGACATCGCTGATGCGCGTGGCACGGTTTCGAAAAGTAGGGGCACGGATTTCCGGACAATTCATTCAAGGGGTGCATTTTGCGCGCGATGAATGGCTTGAAAAGCCGCTGGATGAGATTTCTGAGCTCTCTCAAGCCGTAAAGCGGATCGAGCGATTTTATGTGAACCCGGCATCCGATCCATATTATCAGGATCTTTATGAAAAAGTCGTTCGACAAGCAGGCTTCAGCGCAAATTCGCCTTAACAAATTTATCGCCATGTCGGGCGTGGCCAGCCGTCGTCATGCGGATGAACTGATACGCGACGGTGAGGTTCGCGTGAACGGTAAAACCATTACCGACCTCGGCACTAAAGTTAACCCCAATCACGATCAGGTTTTTGTACAGAATAAACCCATTCGCCCCGTTCAAGATCTCCTCTACGTCGCGTTTAACAAACCGACTCGTGTTGTTTCAACAATGAACGATCCGCAAGGTCGCCCCTGTCTCGTCGATTATTTTGCAAAAGCTCGCGCGCGCATATTCCCAGTCGGGCGACTGGATTGGGACTCTGAGGGGCTTTTACTCCTTACGAATGACGGCGCCTTCGCACAAAAGGTTTCGCACCCCAAGCACGGCGTTGCAAAAACCTATCTTGCCAAACTCAGCGGTATTCCAACGGACGAACAGCTAAACAAGCTCACGCGTGGAGTATCTATTATTGGCGGCAAAGCTCAGGCCCTTTTTGTCGAGCGACTGGGATCTCGTGGGGGAAAATCCGGCAGTGGCAAATCGGGCAGCGGTCAATACGGCTGGGTTAAGATCATCATCAACGAAGGACGAAATCGCCAGGTTCGCCACATGTTTGAGAAAATCGGCTTTGATGTCAAAAAACTACAACGTGTAGCCATCGGCGCATATCGCCTCGGCTCGCTCGAGCGAGGGCGCTTTCGCGTGCTCACCGCTGAAGAACTTGAGCGTGTTTTTCGTCAACCAAAAGAGTTGATCTCAAGGCACGCGGGCCGTCGCCTGCATGAATGAATCAAACGTAATAGCATTCGGGTTTTTCATCACATCGCGAAATTC
>DAIDJH010000315.1 GCA_027451425.1 Bdellovibrionales bacterium
CGTTCGTCAAGACTCCCGAAGACAGACGAACCGAAACGGTCTGGGTTTCTTTTTCTTTATCGCCGATGACAAGCATAAGCGGAACTTTCATGAGCTGTGCATCGCGAATTTTAGCGCCTAATTTCTCGCCACGTAGATCGTTATGCACGCGAACGCCACGGGCTTTCAGCTCGCTAGTCAAAGTCTCACAGTAGTCCTGATGCCGATCTGACACGCTCAAAACTTGCACTTGCGTGGGTGCCAACCACAACGGCAAATGTCCAGCCGTGTGCTCAAGGTAAACGCCAATGAATCGTTCAAATGAACCTAAAATCGCACGGTGGAGCATCACCGGCTCATGTTCAGCATTGTCTTCACCAATATATTTCAATTGGAACGCGTGCGGCATGTTGAAATCGGCTTGGAGAGTGCCCAACTGCCACGGGCGACGAATCGAATCGACAAACATAATATCGAGTTTGGGCCCGTAAAACGCGCCGTCGCCGGGGTTAATCGTATAAGGCAAATTTAATTTTTTAAGCGCATTTTCGAGCGCGGACTCGGCACGATCCCAAATTTCATCGCTCCCCAACCGGCGTTCAGGGCGGGTCGACAAATAAACGTGGTATTGATTCATGCCGAGCGTGCCATAGACCTCGTTGAGAAGACGCATGAAGTTTTCAATCTCGGATTGCATTTGCGCAATTGTGCAGAAAATATGCGCATCGTCTTGCGAGAACGAGCGCACACGCGACAGCCCGTGCATCACTCCACTCCGCTCGTACCGATGGAGCCGGCCAAAATCCGCCACACGCCACGGCAACTCGCGATAAGACCGGCGATCCGAGCCATAAAGCAAACAGTGCCCAGGGCAATTCATCGGCTTACAGGCCATGTCGCGTTCATCGACGTGCATGAAGTACATGTTCTCGCGATAATTGGCGTAATGGCCCGATTGGTGAAAAAGCTCGACGTCAAAAATCTGCGGAGTGATCACCTCTTGATATTCGTACTCGCGATACTTGTCGCGCATGAAGCGCATCAGTTCATTGTAAATAATCGCTCCGTTGGGAGTAAAAAACGGCGAACCCGGCGCTAGAGGATGAAATACAAATAGATTGAGGTCCTTACCTAAGCGACGGTGATCGCGCTTCTTCGCTTCTTCGAGATCAGCTAAATATTGTTTTAACTCGGCTTC
>DAIDJH010000316.1 GCA_027451425.1 Bdellovibrionales bacterium
CATGCTGACGGGGCACGGGTCGATCGATACGGCGATTGAATCGATTCGCGAGGGGGCATTCGATTATGTCACCAAGCCGTGCCCGCTGGACGAAATCGAGATCCGGGTGGAGCGCGCGATGGAGCGGCGTGCGCTGCGGCAGCGCGCCAGTCTGCTGGAGCGCGGGCTGACGCCGGCGGACCCGGCGGCTTCGTTCGTGGGCGAAAGCCCGGAGTTCCTGCGAATGCTGCGGATGGTAAAGCTGGTGGGGCCGAGCGATTCGACGGTGCTGATTACCGGCGAAACGGGCAGCGGGAAGGAGCAGGTAGCCAAGCTGATTCACGCGCGCAGCCAGCGGGCGGACAAGCCTTTCGTGGTGGTGGATTGCGCAGCGCTACAGGAGAGCCTGCTGGAAAGCGAGCTGTTCGGACACGAGCGCGGTTCGTTCACCGGGGCGGACAAGACGAAACCGGGGCTGTTCGAGGTGGCGCACGGCGGCACGATTTTCCTTGACGAAATCGGGGAGATCAGCCCGGCGACGCAGGTGAAGCTGCTGCGCGTGCTGGACACGTCGATTTTCCGGCACGTGGGCGGCACGGGCGAGATCCGGGTGAATGTGCGGGTGCTGGCGGCGACGAACCGCGATCTGCGGGCCATGGTAAGCAAGGGATTGTTCCGCGAGGATCTTTTTTACCGCATCAGCACGATCACGGTGGAGATTCCGCCGCTGCGCAAACGGGGGAGCGACATCGAGCTGCTGGCGCGGCACTTCGCCGGCCGGCTGAACGAGCGGTACGGCACGAACAAAGCGCTGGGCGAGAGCGCGCTGGAGGCGCTGCGGGGGCACGGATGGCCGGGGAACGTGCGCGAACTGCTGCACGCGGTGGAAGCCGCGGTGGTGGTGTGCGAAGGCAGTG
>DAIDJH010000317.1 GCA_027451425.1 Bdellovibrionales bacterium
CGCTGGTCAATCCGCGCAATTTCCGCCAATAGAGCAGCTTCTCACACCCTCACTCTGCCAAGTCCCTAAGGATCATCCGCCTTGAGCAAGCTCCAACCGCCGCGCGGCACCCAAGACCTGATCGGCCCCGAAGCCCGCCGCCACGCCCACATCATCAGCACCGCCCAACGCATCGCCGCCCTCTACGGCGCCGAACCCTGGTCCACCCCCATTTTTGAAGCCACCGCCGTCTTTTCGCGCAATCTCGGCGAAACCTCCGACATCGTCACCAAAGAAATGTATAATTTCGCGGATCGCGGCGGTGATTCTCTCACCCTCCGCCCCGAAGGCACCGCCGGCATCTGCCGCGCTTTGGTCACCAACGGCCTCACCCAATCCCTGCCGCAAAAAATCTTCTATGCCGGCCCGATGTTCCGCTACGAACGCCCGCAAAAAGGCCGCTACCGGCAATTTCACCAAATCGGCTTTGAAATCCTCGGCGCCGAAACCGCCCTGGCCGATGCCGAAGCCATCGCCTGCGCCGCCACCATCCTGCATGCGCTCGGCATCAGCGACGGCATCACCCTCAACATCAACACCCTCGGCGACCCCGCCAGCCGCGATGCCTATCGCGCCGCCCTGATCACCTATTTCACCGCCCACGCGGCCCAACTCTCGCCTGACAGCAAACTCCGCCTCGAAAAAAATCCGCTCCGCATCCTCGATTCCAAAGACCCGGATGATATCGCCCTGGTCGCCAACGCCCCCACCATCGCGCCCTACCTCACGCCAGAAGCCGCCCAATTTTACGACGCGCTGAAATCCCACCTCACCACCATGGGCGTCGCCTATATCGAAAATCCCGGCATCGTCCGTGGCCTCGATTACTACAACCACACCGCCTTCGAAT
>DAIDJH010000318.1 GCA_027451425.1 Bdellovibrionales bacterium
GGAGATAGTCGACATAGTAAATGACCATGGAATTTTCCTTATAAGCGACGAGATATACGATGAGATAGTCTTCAACGGGGCCAAATTCACCAGCATATCCGAGGTTGCGAAAGGAACCAAATACGCAATAATCGGCGGAGCATCGAAGAACTTCGACGCCACCGGATTTAGGATCGGCTACATCGTTGTGCCAGGAAAGGACAAGGTTTCAGTAGAGGTGAACAGGAAGATACGTGATTATGCAAAGATGAGGCTCTCCTCCAATACTCCTGCCCAGTATGCATTCGCAAAGGCCCTTGAGAACAGAAAGGAGCATGAAAAGGCGATACATGGCATGGTGGACAAGATTAAGAACAGGGTCAACAGATCATGCGAGGTCATAAACGAAGGAAAACACATGCAGGTAGTGCGGCCAAACGGTGCATTCTATCTGCTCCCGAAGATCGACATGAAAAACCTCAGGCTGAAGAACGATCTTGATGTGATCGAAAAACTGCTTCTTGAGGAAGGCGTGCAGGTCAGCAGGGGATCGGGATTCGGCGCTCCTGATCACATAAGGATAGTCGCCCTGGCACCAGAAGACATATTAGAACTGGCCATCAGAAAGATAGATAAATTCTTTGTGAAGCATTCTAAGTAAGGAGGCATCGTCTAGTGGTAGGATAGCGCCTTTACACGGCGCGGGCCTGGGTTCAATTCCCTGTGCCTCCATTTGACTTCACGTGACAGGGAGTTACTATGCCATTTATATAATTTTGCTTTTATTATAAATTATGACAAGCGATTCGGAAAGGAATGCGTCGTATGCAGACTTTGTCCTCAGAAGAATACAGGTGAACAGGAAGATACCAGAGGAGAACAGGAAAGCTGCA
>DAIDJH010000319.1 GCA_027451425.1 Bdellovibrionales bacterium
TGGGTGACGAAGGTCGCCTTGCGGCACTCGCTACCTGTCTGTATGCAGCGTACTCCGACAATGCTCAGTACAACACATCCCTATGCGTGTGGCTTTCGGAGGGGGTGAAGTCGGTCTTCATACAGGGAAGTGGTGTTCCCATGCGCGCAGATTTCGTCGAGGGGAATCCGCTAAGCCCTAACTGCGATGGACTAGAGTACTCAGTACGCAGCGTTAGCAGCGCGCTACATTACCTCGCCGCCGCACACTTGGCATCATCGTCACCGCTTCTCGGAAATGCCTTGGACGCGATCTTGCCAGACGAATCGGTTGACGTCATCTTCACCGATCCTCCGTATGCGAACCAGATCCCCTACGCTCATTTGGCCGATTTCTTTTATGGCTGGCTGCGGATTGGCATGCGTGAACGTTTTCCCGAGGCGTTCACTCGAACTGAAACAGAGAAAGCGCGCGAAATCACCGAGAATCGCGCTGTGCAAGATGGCGGTCTCCATGATCGTAAGTGGTATGAGCTCCACATGCGAGACGCTTTCACTCGCTTGAAGAATGCCGTCCGTGACGACGGAATCGCAGGCGTAATTTTTGCACACAAGGACACAGACCGTTGGGAATCGCTCGTATCGGCGTTAGTTGACGCCGGATGGCGTGTCACGGGCTCTTGGCCCATTGCGACTGAACGTCAGCAACGAATGCGCGGCCAAGGGTATGCCGCACTTGAGACAAGCGTTCATTTGATCTGTCGGCCACGACGTGACAACTCGGTTGGAGATTGGAGTGAGATTCTCGGTGAACT
>DAIDJH010000320.1 GCA_027451425.1 Bdellovibrionales bacterium
ATGCCGTCGTCGTTGGTGATCAGAATTCGCATACGTCGTACCCTAACTGTCGTAAGTTACGTACCAGTGACGAGAGAGGGGCCGGTCGATGCTGCCGTCCGGTGAACAGATCGCAATTGCGCACGGCGACCAACGTGTGGTGGTCACCGAGGTCGGCGCGACACTGCGCACCTACGTGCAACGCGGCGTCGCGGTCATTGAGGGCTACGCGGCCGATGAAGTCCCGTGGGGCGCGCACGGACAGGTGCTCTACCCGTGGCCGAACCGCCTGGGCGCCGAACCGTGGAAGTTCTCAGATCGCGTGGGCGAACCCGTCGCCGAAGGCGCCGTCGCTATGCACGGTCTCGTTCGGTGGCGGCCCTTTCGCGTTGAGTCCGTGAATCAAAATCGCTGTGTCCTGTCCATGCTGCTGCACCCGTCTCCCGCGTTTCCGTTTGCGTCCCAGGTGGAAGTCGCGTACCACCTGGGTTCGATGGGCTTGACCGTGACGACCACGGTGACCAACCGTGACGAGGTCCCGGTGCCGTTCGGCCTCGGATTTCATCCCTACCTCGCAGTGACCACGCCCACGATCGAGGGCGCCACGCTCCAGATTCCCGCGCGCGCGCACGTCGCGGTCGACGAGCGCCAGCTGCCCATCGGAGAGATCTTGCCGGTGGTCGGAGGTGCGCTCGACTTCACGTCCGCCAAGTCGGTGAACGGGCACGAGCTGGACGTCACGTTCACCGAACTGACGCGCGACGACT
>DAIDJH010000321.1 GCA_027451425.1 Bdellovibrionales bacterium
ATGAGCGTTTTATCTGTGCAGAGTGCTATGCCTACCTTGAAGACACATTCGCGATGCGATTTCCATTGATGAAAATCGCCCTGATCCAAATTCAAGGGGCTTGCCTGAGCAGGCCTAGCCGAAACCGGGACTAGTCTGAATCTTTAATATACCGAAAATTTTAGCCGGGCGCTGTACTTCCTTGCACGGAGTGGGACGGAATTATTGCTTCAGGACTTTCCACAGCCATCGCTAAAACCTTCTGTGTCTTATACTATCGCCTTGGAGATTGCCTACGAACGACACAATTCTTGTTACCGGCGGGGCTGGATTTATCGGCTCCAATTTTGTCCTGACATGGTTGCGAGCCATCGGTTCGCCAGTCATCAATCTGGACGCACTGAGCTACGCGGGCAATCCCGCCAATCTCTCTTCCCTGGATAACGATGCGCGCTATCTGTTTGTGCGCGGCGACATCTGCGATGCGGAGTTGGTTGGATCGCTCCTGCGTGAGCACAAGCCGCGGGCAATCGTTCACTTTGCCGCGGAAAGCCACGTAGACCGCTCCATTTCTTCGCCGGAGGCCTTTATCCGGACCAACGTGCAAGGGACATTTGTTCTGCTGGAGCAGGCAAAGATGTACTGGTCGAAGCTCGACGAGGCCGGT
>DAIDJH010000322.1:0-367 GCA_027451425.1 Bdellovibrionales bacterium
TGGAGTATCAGGCCATGCGCGATGACGCCTTCGCCGTGCTTCGACGCGTCGGCGTCGAGACTGGTGGCTCCAATGTGCAGTTCGCCGTGAATCCCAGTACCGGCGAACGACTGGTCATCGAGATGAACCCTCGGGTCAGCCGGTCGAGCGCACTCGCGTCCAAGGCGACGGGATTCCCGATCGCGAAGATCGCCGCACGTCTCGCGGTGGGCTACGCGCTTAACGAGATTCTCAACGACATCACGCGTTCCACGCCAGCGAGCTTCGAGCCCGTGATCGACTACGTGGTCACAAAGATCCCGCGGTGGGCCTTCGAGAAGCTGCCGGGCGCGTCATCGGTGCTCGGCACGCGCATGCAGTCCGTCGG
>DAIDJH010000322.1:377-609 GCA_027451425.1 Bdellovibrionales bacterium
GTCACTGCAAAAGGCCATACGCTCGCTCGAGCAGGGACGGCCCGGATTCGCGCCGGGACCTAACCGCGAGTTCGCCGATCTGGACGACGACGCGCTCTGGCGCCGCTGCGTGGTGGCGACCCCCGAGCGGCTCTACGCGCTGCACGAGATGTTGTGGCGCGGCGCCTCGGTCGAAGACATCGCCGCTCGCACGGGTATCGATGCGTGGTTTATCGACCAGATGGCCGAGATC
>DAIDJH010000323.1 GCA_027451425.1 Bdellovibrionales bacterium
CGAGCTGCGCCAGCTTGAAGACGAACTCCAACGCCGCCAGGGGGAGTTGGACGCCATTTTAAAAACGGGCCAATCCATGGTGCGTGAAGAAGTTACGCCCGAAGAAATCGCCGAGGTTGTCGGCAAATGGACGGGCATTCCGGTAAGCAAAATGCTTGAGGGCGACCGTGAGCGGCTGCGGCGGATGGAATCGTTCTTAGAAAAAAGGGTCGTCGGTCAGGATGAAGCGGTCAAGGCCGTAAGCAATGCGGTGCGCCGGAGCCGCTCCGGCCTCGGCGACCCGCGGCGGCCCATCGGCAGTTTCATGTTTTTGGGGCCTACTGGGGTGGGAAAAACCGAGCTGTGCAAGGCACTGGCCGAGTTTTTATTTGATACCGAAGAAGCGCTTATTCGCATAGATATGTCGGAGTTTATGGAGCAGCATAGCGTGGCGCGGCTCATCGGCGCTCCTCCCGGTTATGTGGGCTATGAAGAGGGCGGCGTGCTGACCGAAGCGGTTCGCCGGCGGCCCTACAGCGTTATATTGTTTGACGAAATAGGGAAAGCGCATCGCGAT
>DAIDJH010000324.1 GCA_027451425.1 Bdellovibrionales bacterium
CGCGTGGCGGGTTCATGCTGATCGCACTGCCGAATCCCGACGGCACCTTCACGCTGACGCTGTTTCTGGCGCGTTCCGGTGAGCAGAGTTTCGCAGCGCTCAGCGACGACGCGGCGCTCGGGCAATTCTTCGCCGCGCAGTTTCCCGATCTCGCCGCGTATCACGCCGGTCTGTGTGCGGATTTTCGCCGCAATCCCCAGGGACAGCTTGCCACCGTGCATGCGCGCGGCTGGCACCTCGGTGGACGAGTGCTGCTGCTCGGGGATGCTGCGCACGCCATCGTGCCGTTTCACGGTCAGGGCATGAACGCCGGCTTCGAAGATTGCGCACTGCTCGATGAGCTGCTCGAGGCCGGGGGGGACTGGGCGGAGCTCTACGCCCGCTTCGAGGTGGCTCGCCGCCCGAGTACCGAGGCGATCGCGCACATGGCGCTGGAGAACTACCGCGAGATGCGCGAGCAGGTGCGCGACCCGAAATTCCAGCGTCTCAAGCGTCTCGCCTTCGAGCTCGAGCAGCGCTTCCCCGAGCGCTTCATTCCTCGCTACTCGATGGTGAT
>DAIDJH010000325.1 GCA_027451425.1 Bdellovibrionales bacterium
AAAGCCCACGATCCGAGGTGACCAACACAAGAAGCAACTTCTTTCCACCCTCGGAGCTTTCGGCGCTCTCCTGCTTGCGTCGCAGGAGTGGAGAGACCTCATCCCCGCTCTGCATCGTCAGCAACAGCGAAATGAGATCACCCAATCGTCGCGCGTATGGGCGATGATTTTGAATCGCTTCCTGCGCACGCCGCAACTTGGCCGCCGACACCATCTTCATGGCGCGCGTGGTTTGCTGCGTGTTCTTTACGGAGCCGATCCGCTTTTTTAGGTCTTTGATACTCGGCATGTTCGCCTCTTAGGCTACGAAAACTCCATCGAACTCTTTAAGCGCCGCCTCGAGTCGGCTCTTGACGTCCGCGTCGATTTGTCCCTTGCTTGCAACGTCCGCATAAATCGCGGGGTGCTAGCGCGTGATGAAGTCTGAAAGCTGCTTCTCGTACTCCTTCAGCCGGTTCACCGGATATTTGTCGAGATAGCCGTTGGTGCCTGCATAGATCACGACAATCTGCCGCTCGACCGCCATCGGGA
>DAIDJH010000326.1 GCA_027451425.1 Bdellovibrionales bacterium
GTCGAGTGGTTGAAGGCATCCGCCTCGAAAGCGGGCAGACGTGATGAGCGTCTCGAGAGTTCGAATCTCTCCCTCTCCGCCACGTTCAACATGGAGCACCCCGCTCGCCGGATACGGCTCGGGGTGTTCCGTTCTTATGCGGCCGCCGGCCGGGCGAGGTAAAAACCTTGGACGAAATCGACGCCGCGCTCGGCGACCCACGCTAGTTCTTCGGCCGTCTCGATTCCCTCGGCAATAATCGAGAGGTCGAGCTCTTTCGCCATTTCGATCAATCGGCGGGCGAGCGTCGCTTTGAATGGATCGAGATGAATCTCCGAGATGAGTTCGATATCGAGTTTTACGTAGTCGGGGCGCAGAAGCCCGAGCATCGTCAGGGATGAAAAACCGGAACCGAGATCGTCGAGCGCGACGGCGACGCCGCGTTCGCGATAAAAATCGAGCACGCGCCGAAGATGTTCGATATCGGCGATGCGCTCGCTCTCGACGACCTCCATCACCACGCGGTCGTAGGCGATTCCGTTGCGATCT
>DAIDJH010000327.1 GCA_027451425.1 Bdellovibrionales bacterium
GCAGCGCCCGGCGCTTCGCGTCCGCTTTTCGACACGGCACCGCAGAAACCCTCTTGCCCTGCTCCGTCGCATCGGCTACTTCGCATTCCGCGCGGTGGAGCAGCCTGGTAGCTCGTCGGGCTCATAACCCGAAGGTCGAAGGTTCAAATCCTTCCCGCGCAACTAGACTTTCCTGACCCGGCCGAGGCAGCAGCCACGATGTAGGACAGGTTCAGCGCCCCGGCCGCCCGATAGCGGCGGCCGGTGTTGGCCGCCTCCGGCGTCATGACGACAGGCGCCACGAAGCGTGACAGAATCTCGCGACCTCGTACCGGGTCCGTGTCGAGCAGCGTGAACAGGTTTTCCAGGTATCCGGCGATCACGGCCGGGGCCGGGACGGCACGAATCGCGGGACCGGCCGCCTTTGCCGTCGCCCTCTGTTCGGCTTTCACCTTCGCGAGTTGCGCCTCCTCTTCGCGGAGCTTGAGCGCCAGCGCCTCCGACCACCCGGCCTTGGCCAGCGCCTCAGTGAGGTT
>DAIDJH010000328.1 GCA_027451425.1 Bdellovibrionales bacterium
CATGCTTGTCCTCATCACACATTTTCGCCACGGCGAATGTCTTCCTTCAGCGCCGCCCAGAGCTTCTCATAGAGCGCGATGAATTCCGGCCGCGTGTGCAGCAGGAAGGGGTCACGCGGTCGCGGCAGATCGACCTTGATGTCCAGCTTGACGCGGCCTGGCCGCGCCGACATCACCACCACCCGGTCCGAGAGCGTCAGCGCCTCGGCCAGATCATGGGTGATGAAAAGGATCGTCGTGCGCTCGGTTTCCCAGATGCGCAGCAGCTCCTCATGCATCAGCATCTTGACGTGGGCATCGAGCGCGCTGAACGGTTCGTCCATCATCACGAGTTCAGGCGAATAGATCAGGGTACGGGCGAGCGCGACACGCTTGCGCATGCCGCCCGAAAGTTCCGCCGGAAAATGTTCGGCGAAATCGGTCAGCCCAGTGACGTTGAGGAACTTGTCCGCCAGCTCCGCGATCCGCTTCCTCGGCGTGCGGCGAATCCTGAGCGCGAGCACGATGT